>CAIUXU010000575.1 GCA_903903205.1 uncultured Syntrophobacterales bacterium | reverse complement strand
GGATTTTGAAACGGCCGTCCGGAATCGAATCCCGATCCTGACGATTCTCATGAATAACGGTGTCATGGGAGGTTACACGAAGAAGCAACCGCTCGCCACGCAACTCTTAGGTATTCATCGCCTTTCCGGTCATAACGCCAAAGTGGCGGAAGCACTCGGCGGACATGGCGAGCGGGTTGAAAAGATAGCCGACCTGAAACCGGCTCTGCAACGCGCCATCGCGGTCACCAAGGCTGGCCGCCCGGCTTTGCTGGAGATCATCACGGCGGAAGAACCGGATTTCCCATGCGGGAAATGATCCCCAGGATGCACAACTCTGAAAGGAAAGGTGCAGATTTTTGAGCGTGATTTTGGGGCAGGAGGTGGTCTTGTTTCCTGAAGTCAGTAAAACGCCTCCCTCGACGAAAATGCTTTATTTAAGTCCGTAATCGTCACCTCAATCCAAATATCCCAGTTATGGGTACAGACGGTGAGGAAAAAAGAGGCGCCTACCCTACCTGACTTTTTTCGTGCGTTTTTTCTTCTTGGTCTTCAGCCATACCTCATGGTCTTCGATCAGCGCGTGCACATCGGTGTCGGTTTTCTTTTTTGCAATTTCCATGGTCCGTGCGTAATCTTTTTTCCCGATCTTTAAAACTTCAATCTCCTTATTCAGAAACTGCTGGATTTCGGAGAGGATCTCTTTCTCATCTTCACTGCAAAAGGAAAGGGCAATGCCCTTATGGACTCCCCGTCCTGTTCTGCCCACCCTGTGGACATAGTTCTCCGCCTTTTCGGGTAAGTCATAGTTGATGACATAATTTACATCGGGAATATCGATGCCACGCGCGCTTACGTCTGTGGCAATCAGGATATTGCATTCCCCCTCTTTGAACCTTCTCATCGCATCAGATCTTTCACTCTGATCCTTCTCGCCGTGGATCGTGATTGATTGAATTAAGACACGCTCCATGGCTTTTGCCACCCGCTCCGCACGGACACGGGTTCGGACAAAGATGATGATTTTGCTGACGGGATTTTCCCTGATGAAGCTCTCCAGAAAAAAACGTTTATCATCCATCTCTACAAACATGACAGCATGCGAAACATTTGCGGACACCGGATCATCAGGCGATATTTGAATGCGAATGGCTGAGCTGTTAACCTGGGAAAAAGCCAGTTTTTTAATTTCCCGATTGATGGTTGCCGAGAAAAAAAGGGTCTGATGCTTTCTTGAGAGCATTTTTTTTACATACTGGATGTCTTTGATGAAACCCAGATCCAGCATATGGTCGGCTTCATCCAGAACCAGCGTATCGATTCGCGCCAGACTGATGTAGCCCTGATGGATGAGATCAAACATGCGTCCCGGGGTGGTAATCAGAATATCGATGCCTTCCTGCAGTTTCTTAAGCTGTACATCCTGTTCGATGCCGCCAATCAGGGCAAAGGTCTTCACCTTGGTATGTTTCGCGATGCTTGTAAATACCTCCCCAATCTGCATGGCCAGTTCACGGGTCGGAACCATGACAAGGCCCTTGATACCGGTATTGCGTTTGCTGCTTTTTCCCTGGTGGATTTTATCGATCAAAGGAATGGCGAATGCCGCCGTTTTCCCAGTTCCCGTAGGGGCGATGGCCAGAACATCTTCGCCCTTCAGGATGGACGGGATGGATTTGAATTGGATATCCGTCGGCCTCTTAAAACCAAGTTGCGCAAGGTTGTGTTTTATGTCTTCTGAAATATGATATTTTTCAAACTTCATGGCGCCTCAATATAGTGTCAATATGGGTATTAAATACAATTGAAACCGGATAAAAGCAACATCAATCTGATGCCGTGTATCGTTGACTCGTGTAAGCGGTAATCGAGTCAACACAGAGGAATGCTTCTGTGGGTTTTGTGCAGGTGATTGGCGTTTCCTTATCCTCCCGCTGCTGAAGCTTCCGAGGAGATCCAAAACGCCCTTCGGAAAAGGTTGAACGAGGTCCTGAGGTATATTTTTGCGGTCAATCTCGCCCCTCTGAAACGGCGCCATTGCTCTCTTGTTATCCCCTCAGAATTGTGTCAGGATGCCGTCCCGGAGGGGTTGGCATGGGCGCGTTTCATCTGGTTAGCGATTTTCAGCCGCAGGGCGATCAGCCGCAGGCCATTGAGAAGCTTGTTGCGGGTTTGAAGGAGGGGCACGGGCAACAGGTCCTCATCGGAGTGACCGGTTCCGGAAAGACCTTTACGATGGCGAACGTGATCGCCGCCGTTGACCGACCCGCCCTCGTCATCGCCCACAACAAAACCCTCGCCGCCCAGCTTTACGGAGAATTCAAGGCCCTTTTCCCCGACAACGCCGTTGCCTACTTCGTCAGTTATTACGACTACTACCAGCCCGAGGCTTACATTCCCAGCACCGACACCTACATCGAAAAGGACTCCGCGATCAACGAGGAGATCGACAAGCTCCGCCACGCGGCGACCCACTTCCTGCTGGAACGGCGAGATGTGATCATTGTGGCGAGCGTCTCCTGCATCTACGGCCTGGGTTCTCCCGAGGCCTACCAGGGGATGCTGCTGCGGCTGGAAGTGGGGGTGGATATTCAGCGGGACGCCATGCTTGCCCGTCTTGTCGAGATCCAGTATGAACGGAATGATATCGACTTTCACCGCGGGACCTTCCGCGTCCGGGGCGACGTGGTTGAGATCTTCCCCCCTTATGAAGAGGAGAAGGCGATCCGCGTGGAGTTCTTTGGCGATACGGTGGAGGCGATCTCCATCGTCGATCCGCTCCGGGGGAAAAAGCTGGAAACGCTGCAGCGGACGGCAATTTACCCCGGCAGGCACTTTGTGACGACACAGGAGAATCTCAAGCGGGCGATTCTGGCGATCCGGGAGGAGCTGGGCGAGAGGCTTCGGGAGCTCAATGCGGAAAACAAGCTCCTTGAGGCGCAGCGGCTGGAACAGCGGACCCATTTCGATATCGAAATGATGGAGGAGATGGGCTACTGCTCGGGTATCGAGAACTACTCCCGCCATCTGACCGGCCGGAAGCCCGGCCAGCCGCCGCCGACGCTGATGGAATACTTTCCGAAGGACGCGCTCATTATCATCGACGAGAGCCACGCGACGATCCCGCAGCTCAACGGGATGTACCGGGGCGACCGGGCGCGGAAGGATACCCTCGTCAACTACGGTTTCCGCCTCCCGTCCGCCCTCGACAACCGGCCGCTCCGCTTCGAAGAGTTCGACGCCTTCCAAAACCAGCGGGTCTGCGTCTCGGCGACGCCCGCGGCCTACGAGCTGGAAAAGGCCGGCGGGCGTGTCGTGGAGCAGATCATCCGGCCGACGGGCCTGATGGATCCGGAGATCATCGTCAAGCCCGTGACCGGACAGGTGGACGACCTTCTCGGCGAGATCCGGAAACGGGCGGAAAGGGGCGAGCGCGTCCTGGTGACGACGCTGACGAAACGGATGGCGGAGAACCTGACCACCTACTATGAGGAGCTGGGGGTGCGGGTGAAGTATCTCCATTCGGACATCCACACGCTGGAACGGGTGGAGATCATCCGCGATCTCCGGATGGGCGAGTTTGACTGTCTTGTCGGTGTGAACCTGCTGCGCGAGGGACTCGACATTCCGGAGGTCTCGCTCGTGGCGATCCTCGACGCCGACAAGGAGGGGTTCCTCCGCTCCGCGCGATCGTTGATCCAGACCAGCGGCCGCGCGGCCCGGAACGTGGCGGGGCAGGTGATCATGTATGCCGATACGATCACCGCCGCGATCCGGACCTGTCTCGACGAGACCCGGCGGCGGCGGATTCTGCAGGCGGGATTCAACGAGGAGCATGGGATCACGCCGCAGAGCATCAAAACAGAGATTCGTCAAATCCTCGGCTCCGTCTATGAGGCCGATTACGTGACCGTGCCGGTGCGGGTTTCGGAAGAAGCAGCCTCCTATGCCTCCGAGAAAGAGATTCCCGCCGTGATCCGGAAGCTCAAGGAGGAGATGAAGCAGGCGGCGAAGGCGCTGGAATTCGAAAAGGCGGCTGTCATTCGAGACAGGATCCGCGATTTGACAAAGCTGATGCTCGAGATGGGGGGCGAAGGGTAATTTCGAAAACACCTCAAGCAGAACCTGCGCGTGTCACATTGGATGAGAGCACGCGCGGCTATGGCGACGGGAACCGTGAGAAACGCGGTGTTTCTTATGTCGAAATGGCCACCAGAGGCATCAACCTTACTGGCCGATATAGGCCCGGAAGTACTGCTCCGTCTTGGAAACTTGCGCAGCTTTCAGGAGCCCCTTCTCCTTCAGGAACTTGCCGATCTCGGCGTAAAGCGGGTCCAGTTCCGCCCTGTCCCGCACGTAGCCGCCGAAGGAGAGCTCCACAAGGGCCTTGTTCGTGGGCGGGAAGAACCACACCGCCAGACCCGCGCCCTTGGCCTTCCCGGCCAGGGGATGCTTTAGCGTGACATCGGCGCCGTACATGAGCGCCACGCCGGGGATTTCGATGCCGTCGCCGTCCTTCACGACTGGCCGGAGCTGCTCCAGAAGGGCAGGGCACTGTTTTCCCATGAAACCGAGGAGGTCCGTGATCGTCCATTTGGACGGACTGACGTCGAACTCCTCCTTTTTGAATTTGATGTCGGAGGAGATGGAATACTCGGGTTGACCCAAATAATCGACTTCGTATTTCTTTGCACTGCATTTCTCCAGGTCCAGCAGAACCTCGGGCGCCAGAGCGCGCGCCTTGGTCGTGATTAGACCCTCCCGGACACGCAAGATGATTTTGTTGCTGTCCAGAACACGGTTCCGGGAATCAACATAGATTCCATTTTTGGGCTTGGCCAGGGGTTCGATATCACAGATGGGCTTCAGGGGGGCGATGATCTTCTCGGCCAGGAATTTCTCCATCCCCTTTTCCGTGAGGGCGCCCTCGTCCAGCATGAAATGGTACTCCATTGTCTGATCCTGCCTGGCGAAGCTCTCGGCCTTTGCCTTTTGCGCCCAGCCCGGGTGACCGGATCCCAGTGTCATGACGAGGGCCACGACAATCAATAACAACCTTTGACCAATATGATTCAGCATATTCCCCACTCTCCCTTCTTTTTCCTGTCCCCTTTTTTCCCCCCACGTGATGGCATGCTGTATTGACAATGAAAAACTACCATAGTTTGCTGTTGAATCCCATCAATGGCATGACATACTGGGTCCACAGGGCCAGAAGCACCCAAATGATGACCAGTTGAGTCATCCCGAACTTGAACGACTCCCACATCGTGTACTGGTTGCTCAGGTAGCTGATGTTCGCCGGTTTGGAGTTAAAATAGAGAACATAAACCTGATTGATCATGAAGGCCATGGGCAGGCAGAACCCGATGAGGTCCCACTCAAATTTTTTGGCAACGCTGATCATGATGGGAAACATGATGATTGTACGGGCCGTCTTGCTCTCGCTGATCAGCGTCGTAACGCCGAAGACGCCGCTAAGGACCAGGAAGATCAGAACCTTGGAATGGTCCGTCCCCCATGCCTTGAATGTCGCATCCACCGCGAACCCGACGATATTGGTGATATCCACCATTCCGCCGATTACATAGGCCCCCCAACTGAAGATCAGCATGTGCCAGGGGATGTCTGCATCGTCCCATTTAATGACGCCCAGCTTTGGCAGGCCGAGAAAGGATGGCAGCAGAACAACGCACGCACCTCCCAGCGCAACCACCTCGGCACGGATGCCGTGGAGATTCTCTGTGGCCCAGAGCCCCAGCACAGCGAAAAAAACAACCGCCGCGCGGATCTCGGCAGCCGATATGGAACCGAGCTTGTCCAACTCATCATGGAGGCGTTGCATCCCGCCTTTGATATGTGGCGTGGCATCCTCGCGGGAAATGGGCAGCAGGAAGCGGGTCCCTGTCCACCACGCGATCAGGCACTGAATCACGGCCAGCGGCAGAAGAGCGAGCAGCCAGTCGCCATAGGAGATCCTGGCGCCTGCCTTCTCGAGCATCTGGGCGGCCAGAAGGTTCGCCGCCGAACCGGTGATAAAGGCGCTGGCAGAAACGTTATTGAACAGCAGATTCTGCAACACCATATTACGGCCCACGTTGTTGCGCTTCTCTCCCCCGGTCGCACCGTAGATGGCGGCGATGACCATGAAGACGGGGCATTGACGGATCACCATTTCGTGTAGGGGTGCTTGATCAGATTGGAGTTGAAGTAGCGGGGATCGGCAGTCACCTCTTGGACCACCCACTCCGGTTTCCGGAAGGCCTGCCCCTCACTTTCAAGCTCCACCTCGGCCACGATGAGCCCGGCGTTGACCCCCAAAAACTCGTCGATCTCCCAGATGAGCCCTTCGAACGGAATCTTGTAGCGTTTTTTCTCGATAATCGGCTTCTCGGCCAGGGCATCGAGCATCGCATTGCAGTCCTCAAGGGGGATCTC
>CAIUXU010000574.1 GCA_903903205.1 uncultured Syntrophobacterales bacterium | reverse complement strand
GAGATGATATTGGTCACATCCCCGCTGTAAATCATATCGCTGATCTTGATCCCCCAAATCATGTCTCGCTCGCAAGCCTTGGCGAGTGTGGCTAGAGTACCCGATTCTCTCGCCTGACTGAAGGTTACTCCATCCAATGCAACAATCATTCTGGTCATGAACGCACTCCTTTCCTTCTGGTTGTGCCCTCCGCATCAGAAATCCTTAAATGATTCCTTATGTATGGGAATCACCTGCCAAGGACAGATCCTCCTTACTTTTTATAAATCCCTTTCATCCACCGTAATTTGAACTTAACTATATCATAACAAGCGGTATTTCTGCGAGAAAACTTTATTGTCTTTTTATAAAATGGATAATATAATGGCGGCTACAAGGTTTGTGTGGGATCAAGCAATCGTAATCACTTGAGGGAGGACATTCCATGGGCGAACAGTCACGAATTAAATTCAATCCCGTAACAAAAGAAATCGAAATCGAAGGATCGGAGAAGTTTGTAAAGGCCTATTTTGATAAAATTCAATCAATGCTTTCAGGCACACAAAAAGCAGTTGCAGGGGCGTCGATTAAAGAAATACCTGTAACAGAGAAGGATCCCGAGGGAAAGGCAGTCAAAAAGAGATCACCCAAGAAGGTACGTCAATCCGGAAAAACTTCCCAAGCAATCACGGAAGAAAAACCTGTCAAGGGAATCAGGAGAGGCAATATGTCAAAGGCCGTTTTGGCTCTTATCCAGAATAGCCCTGAAGGAATCACCACGACTGAGTTGAAGAATAAGACAGACTTGAAAGATAGACAGATTTGGGCGATCATCTCCAGTGCAAAGAAAATGGGAAAGATAAAGCAGACGAGACGCGGCGTTTACTTACGGGCATAATTGGGATTCGCTGACATCGCTGGTAGTCAGGATCAGCTACGACCGCGCCGTACTCTATGCCGGCAACCGCGTTCGCATTGGTCAATCGCAGCCTGACCAGCGAACAACGGAAGGCTCAATCACGCCCGTACTGCTTCAATTTGTTCTGCAGGGTGCGGCGGTTGATGCCCAGAATTTCAGATGTTTTCGTTCGGTTGCCGCCTGTTTCGGCAAGCGTTTTCACAATCAATGCCCGCTCCATGTCATCAAGGCTGATCCCGGATGGAATATCGAATCCATCCCGTTCCTCCTCCACGGAAAGCATCCGGATCTGGGGCGGAAAATCGACCGGAACGATCGCATCTTCCCGCGCCATGATCACCGCCCGCTCGATGCAGTTCTCGAGTTCCCGGATGTTTCCCGGCCAGTCGTAGCGGACAAGCAGGTCCAGCGCCTTTCCCGAGAGTCCTTTCACGGCTTTCCGGTTCTTCTCCCGGTAAATCTTGAGAAAATGGTCCGCGAGCGGCGGGATGTCCTCTTTCCGTTCGCGCAGCGGCGGCAGGACAATGGGGACAACATTCAGGCGATAGTAAAGATCCTCCCGGAAACGGCCCGCCGCGACCTCTTTGTCCAGTTCCAGGTTCGTGGCGGCGATCAGCCGGATATCGACTTTGACCGTTCGGACACCTCCCACAGGCTCGAACTCCTTCTCCTGGAGGACCCGGAGAAGCTTCGTCTGGATGGCCTGGCTCATCTCGCCCACTTCGTCGAGGAAGAGGGTGCCCCGGTGAGCCAGTTGAAATCTCCCTTCGCGGCGGGAAACCGCGCCGGTAAAAGCGCCTTTTTCATGTCCGAAAAGCTCGCTTTCGAGGAGGGTCTCCGGAAGGGCGGCGCAGGAAACCTTGATAAACGGCTGTCCCGCCCTCGGGCTGTTGTGGTGGATTGCGTTGGCCACCACCTCCTTCCCCGTCCCGCTCTCCCCCATCAAGAGCACCGTGGCATCGGAGGGCGCAACCATCGAGAGCGTCTCCAGCAGGCTTTTCATCTTCTGGCTCCGGCCGATGATCCGTGAAAAATCGAAGCGGTCACCGAGACGCTCCTTCAGGACGAGGTTTTCCACGTGAAGATGATAGTGCTCGAGAGCCTTCTCGATCAGGATCTTCAACTCATCTATATCCAATGGTTTAGTGAGATAATCAAAGGCCCCCGCCTTGAGCGCTTCCACCGCCGTTTTTACGGAGGCGTAGGCCGTCATGATCAGAACCGGCATGAGGGGGCTTATTTTCCGGATCTCGGTCAGCGCCTCGATCCCGTCCATGCTGGTCATGCGGATGTCCATCAGGATGAGGTCGAACGCCTCTCTTTCCAGGGCCGTTAGGGCTTCCGTGCCGTCGGATGCTTCCGCCACCGCGTATCCGTCTGCGCTCAAAACGGCCCGCAGCATGATCCGGTGGCTCTCTTCATCGTCCACCACGAGAATCTTGCGTTTTTCATCCATCTCTGTGCCTCGATTCACTCTTGCCGTCCACCGGCAGGGTCATCCGGAAAGTCGTTCCTCTTCCCTGGCTGCTTTCCGCCCGGATTTCTCCCCGGTGGCTTTCGACGATCTGGTGGACAATCGCCAACCCCAGACCGGTTCCTTTCCGCTTCCTGCTGAAGTACAGCCATTCGGTTATTCTTTAGCGAGAATATAGGGGAAAGGCCAAGGTGCGTCAAGCATAAAGGGATAAAGGCAATGACCTTTTTGTGGATACGAAGGCGTCAATATGTGCGTCTTGTTTGATACAAGTATTTAGAATAATTCTATAATATTATTTGCTAAAGTTTTGAAGCGCAGATGCCGATACTAGTACCGGAGACTTCGGAAATGTGAAATTTTACGTTTAAAAAGGAGGTGTAGCAATGCAGATTACCCCAGTAGCACAGGAAAGTGTCACAGCGATGGCTGCTACGGTGGCTCCACAGCAAGCTCCGGCGCCTGTACAAGCGCCCGTGCAGCAGCAACCGCAGACAAGGCAAAAGGACGATGTTATACTTTCGCAGGCAGCCAAAGATTTGGCGTCACAGGTTTCTGGCATGACGGTGCAAGAGCAGGTGAAAAAAACTCCTGCTGTCGAAACTTCAGGCGGGCTGACCCAGGCAATTAGGTAGAAACGTAATTGCCTAACTCAAGGCATCCAAATCACTTTATTGCATAATTTTGATGCGATATAAGGAAGAGGAGGCGAGGTAAAATGAATATCAGTTCGGATATGAGTGGGATAATGAGGGACGCTTCGGCAAAGGTGGCGCCGGAGAAGAAAATGGCGGCTTCCCAGCCTGCGCAATCTTCCCAGCCTCTGCAGACGGCAGGTGGAAATGCCGATGCCAGCCCTGCACAAGTAAAACAGATGGTCGCGGAAATGCAAAGCCAGCTTGACAGCAAGAATATCAGCCTGCAATATTCGCTCTACGGAGAGCATGAAAACAAGATCGCTGTCAAGGTCGTGGACAAGGAGACGGGCGATGTGATTCGCGAAATCCCGCCAAAGGAGATGCAAGCCCTTCAGGCCAAAATGGGTGAGCTGGTCGGCAAAATCTTTGATGGAAAGGCTTAAACGGAAAAAACATCACCACTATAAAAAAAACAAAACGATACTTTCGATAAGGCAGAGTCCAGGGATTCTGCCTTATTTTCACTCTCACGACTACCCACCGTATTCACCGGTCTGTGTATGTACCGAAACAAGACTTTACGGTTTCCCTTTAACCGGACCTCCAACTGGAGGCGTCGCTGTCATGGAGGCCAATTGCCGCTCGATGTCGGCGCGGTTGGGGTAATTGGGATTGGTCGCCAGCAGCTTTTGCCAGGCCTTTTTCGCTTCCGCAGTATTGTTCTTGCCCTGCAGGTAAACCAGCCCCATGTTGTAGAGGGTCTGCGTGTGGCCCGGATTGACCTGGAGAGACTTCTGGAACTCGGCGATCGCCTCGTCAGGCCTGCTGAGATTCCAATAGCTTGTACCTCGATCGGTGCGCACGTCGGGATTCCGGGGATCGATCTCCAGCGCCTTGCCGTACCACTCAACCGCCTGGAGATGTTGTCCCTGATCGTAATAAAGATTGCCAAGCTGGATGAGCGCCTCCAGATTTTTGGGATTCGCCATCAGCAAGGAGCGGAGGCTGGCCTCGTTTTGGGCGGCGATGGCAGGATTCTGCATCGGAGGTTGACCCTGGGACGGGAGGGACGTTTGCCCCTGGAACGGCATCGATGCGACAGAAGCACTGCCCGCCGTGGATTGTTTGCCGACGAGATAACCGATCCCCAACCCGATGCAGAGGCAGACGAAGCCGGTAAGAAATAAACGGGCTGCCATTTCATTTTTAGCCGACCCATGATCCTGTTTCGTTTGCACCGGCTGTTTGCGTTGCGTTGCCATATCAGACCCATCCTCCTTTTGTAATTTGGAGGAATCATACACCCGATTACATGGAATTACAAATTTGTGATAGGATCACCTTTACAAAACCTCTACGAAAGAACAAGCCATGGTGACACATAGAATTTTTTTTAAGGGAATTCACAGAATCTTCACAAAGCCGTCATCAAATTGTAACAATCCTCCGCTATATGTAGTCAAAAAAAGAGGTAAGAAAATGAGAAGTTTTTTTAAGCAGTTGGTGTTAAGCGGATTATGCCTGGCGGTTGGAACGGGCGCGGCCTTTGCGGAAAACATTGTGATCAAGGGATCGACGACGGTTCTGCCAATTGCCCAGGTGACCCTGGAGGCCTACATGAAGGCGAATCCGGGCGCGAAGATCTCCCTTTCCGGCGGCGGATCCGGAGAAGGGATCAAGGCGCTGATCGACGGTTCAACGGACATCGCGAACTCATCGCGGGAGATTAAAAGCACAGAGGTGGAGTTGGCGAAGTCAAAAGGCATCGAGCCGAAGGAGATCGCAGTGGCAATCGACGCGATCGTGCCGATCGTAAACCCGAAGAACCGGGTGAAGGACCTGACGATCGATCAATTGAGCCAGATCTACCAGGGGAAGATCACCAACTGGAAAGAGGTGGGCGGGGAAGACCTCCAGATCGTCGTCATCTCCCGGGACAGCAGTTCGGGCACGTTCGAGGCCTGGGCCGAGATGGTTCTGAATAAAGCCAAGGTGACGCCGAAGGCGCAGTTGCAGGCGTCCAACGGGGCGATTGTGCAGGCGATTTCGAAGAACAAGTATGCTATCGGATATATCGGTTTCGGGTACATCAACAAGACGGTGAAGCCCCTGACGGTGAACGGGGTTGCGGCATCGGCGAAGACGGCCCTTTCCAAGGAGTTCCCGGTTTCCCGGTTTCTGTACATGTACACGAACGGAGAGCCGAAGGGCGAGACGGCGAAATTCATCCGGTTCGTGCTGAGTCCCGCCGGGCAAAAGCTCGTTGCGAAGGAGGGGTTCGTTTCCCTGCCGGCCGATAAAAAGGGAAAGAAATAATCCCTGTCCGCATATGAAAAGGCCAAACACATGAGCGCCATGAAGATCCGGAAAAACATCCTGACCCTACATGCCAAAGAGATCGCCATCCGAAACCTTTTCGGCTTCTTTGCTTTTCTGTCGGTGCTGCTGCTGGGGCTGATCCTGCTCTTTCTTTTCCGGGAAGGTCTTCCGCTGTTCAAAAAGATCTCGTTAGCCGATTTTCTGTTCGGGACGGCCTGGTACCCCACCTACGAACCCCCGGAATACGGGATCTGGCCGCTGATCGTCGGTTCGCTGGCCGTCACGTTTTTTGCCTCTCTTATCGCCGTTCCATTGGGACTCCTCTCCGCAGTCTATATCGCGGAGATCGCACCGACCCGAATCAAAGAGATCCTTAAGTCCATCATCGAGCTGCTGGCCGGGCTGCCATCGGTCGTTCTCGGTTTCTTTGGCATGGTCATTGTGGGACCCTGGTTGCAGGAAACCTTCGATCTGCCGACGGGGCTCAACATTATGAACGCCTCTGTCATGCTGGCAATCATGGCCATTCCGACAATTTCCAGCCTCTCGGAAGATGCACTTTACGCCGTTCCCCGCGAGTTTAAGGAGGCTTCCTACGCCCTGGGTGCGACGAAGTATGAAACGATCATCCGGGTGATTATCCCGGCGGCCCTCTCGGGAGTCTCCACGGCGGTGATCCTCGGAATGGCCCGGGCGATCGGCGAAACCATGGTCGTACTCATGGTGGCGGGTGGCGCCGCGGCAATCCCCGAGGGCATTTTCGATGCGGTCCGGCCCATGACGGCGAGTATCGCCGCGGAGATGGGTGAAGCGCCCTTCCGGAGCGGCCATTACCACGCCCTGTTCGCCACGGGCATTGTCTTATTTGTCATCACGCTGGCCTTCAATCTGATCGCCGATTACATCTCCAACCGGTTCAGGGAAACAGGCTCGGGAACGCTATGAACGGTAAAACCTTCAAATCATCGATGAGAGCGCGTTACCTCAAGCAGAAGCTGTTCTTCGGCGCCGTGCGCCTCTCCGCGCTCTTGATCACCCTCGCCCTGTTTGGGATTCTAGCCTATATCCTGGCCAACGGCTTCCGGGCCATTACCTGGGAGTTTCTCACCCAGCCGCCCACCGATTCCATGACAAAGGGCGGGATCATGCCGGCCATAGTCGGCACCCTCTATCTGACCGTCGGGGCAATCCTGGTCGCCCTGCCGCTGGGGGTCGTTTCTGCGATCTTTCTCACGGAGTACGCGAAGCAGGGCGCCCTCACCCGGATCATCCGCATCGGCGTGAACTGCCTGGCCGGCGTCCCCTCCGTGGTTTTCGGCCTCTTCGGCCTCGGCTTCTTCGTCGTTTTTCTGAAGTTCGGTTCCAGCATCCTTGCCGGCGCCCTGACGCTTGGCATCCTGATCCTGCCCACGATCATCGGGGCCGCGGAAGAAGCCCTGAAGGCGGTACCCCAGACGTTCCGGGAAGCTTCTCTCGCGCTGGGCGTCTCGAAATGGAACACCATCTTCCGGATCACACTCCCCTCGGCCCTGCCCGGAATCCTGACCGGCGCGATCCTGGGGGTCGGCCGCGCTGCCGGCGAGACGGCGCCCATCATGTTCACGGCGGCGGCCTTTTTCACAGCCGTTCTGCCGAAATCGATCTTTGACGAGGTGATGGCCCTCCCCTATCACATCTACGTCCTGGCCACGGCAGGAACGCATATCGAAGAAACGAGGCCGCTGCAATATGGAACGGTCCTGGTCCTGATCGCACTGGTGCTGGGGATTGATCTGATCGCCATTGTCATGCGCAGTATGATAAGAAGGAATAAGAGGTGGTGACCATGGAAAAGGATTTCATTATCCGGACAAAAAATGTGGACTTCTACTACGGCGCTTTCCGGGCGCTTTCGGATATCACGATGGATTTCGAAAAGAATAAGGTCACCGCGCTGATCGGGCCGTCCGGCTGCGGAAAGTCCACCCTGCTCCGGCTTCTCAACCGGATGAACGACCTGATCGACGGGACCCGTGTGGAGGGGGAGATCCTCTTTGAAGGCCGGAACATCTATGCCCCCGACGTGGACCCCGTGGAGATCCGCCAGCGAATCGGAATGGTGTTTCAGAAACCGAATCCCTTTCCGAAATCAATCTATAACAACATCACCTATGCGCCGAAACTTGCGGGGATCAGGGAGAGCGGTGAGATTGAGGCGCTGGTGGAGGAGAGCCTTAAGCAGGCCGTTCTGTGGGACGAAGTGAAGGATATCCTCACCAAGTCGGCCATGACCCTCTCCGGCGGTCAGCAGCAGCGCCTCTGCATCGCCCGGGCGCTTGCCATGAAGCCCGACGTCATCCTGATGGACGAACCCACGTCGGCCCTGGATCCAATCTCCACCGCGAAAATAGAGGAGCTGATTGACACGTTGAAGAAGCACTATACCATCATCATTGTGACCCACAACATGCAGCAGGCGGCACGCATTTCGGAATACACCGGTTTCTTCTACCTGGGAAAGGTGATCGAATTCAACGTTACGGAGAAGATTTTCACCAATCCGGACGTGAAACAAACGGAGGACTACATTACCGGACGCTTCGGATAGACGCTTAGAGGAGAAATATCATGGAAAACAACAGACACACCAGCCGGGAATACGAGCGGGAACTCCAGGAGATCCGGGATGGCCTTCTTTACCTCGGCGTCCTGACGGAAAGGGCACTCGAACGAGGGACCCAGGCCCTTCTGGAAAGGAACTCCATTTTGGCGGAAGAGATCATCCGTGAAGACGAGCAGATCGACCGCCTGGACGTCGATCTGGAGGAGAAGTGCATCCGCCTCCTGGCCCTCCGACAACCCGCTGCCCGTGATTTGCGCTTCATCACAACGGCCATCAAGATCACCGGCCATCTGGAGCGCATCGGGGATATGGCGGCGAACATCGCCGAAAAGGTGATTATCCTCAATGATCTTAAACAGATCAAACCATACGTCGACCTTCCGAGGATGGTGGAAATCAGCAGGGGAATGATCCGGAAGAGTCTGGACGCGATGGTGCGTGAAGACAGCGAACTGGCAAAGAAAGTCCGGGAGGAAGACGCCGTCGTCGACCAGCTTAACGATCAGGTTTTTCGGGAGCTGCTCACCTTCATGCTGGAGGATCCAACGAAGATCCAGGTCTGTCTCTACATCATGCAGATCTCCAAGAGCCTGGAGCGGATTGCGGACCATGCCGAAGGCATCGCGGATATGGTCATCTACATGATTACCGGAAAGAGCGTACGGCACAAGCCGACCTCTGTGGAGCAGGGATGAAATTTCGGCTTTTTCATAAATTTATCGCCGCCTTTTTTATGATCGGCCTTGCGGCCGTCACGGTTGCTGGTCTTCTGATCGAAAGAGAACTCAAGGCGGATCTCACCACTCGGATCTCGGAGGAGATGGCAGCCGCCGCGCGGATCATCGCCCTGATGCCAGCGGGAGAGATCGCCGGCCACGCCGTGGAACTGGCGGAACGCACCCGCGCCCGCCTGACCTTGATCGACGCCGAGGGCCGGGTCACGGCAGATTCGGATCTTGGCAACAGAGAGACGGACGATCACCAGAACCGCTCGGAGATCCAGGAGGCCCGCTTGAGGGGCGTGGGAAAGGCCGTCCGCTACAGCCATACCTTGCAGAAAGAGATGCTCTATGTGGCCATCCCGCTTCAGAAGGAATCGCGGACAGCCGGGTACATCCGCCTCTCTCGTCCTCTCGCGGAAATCACCCTGACCATCGACGGGATGGGAAAAACCATTTTCAATATCCTTTTGTGGACCATTATCTCTTTCCTCCTGATAGCACTGTTGTTTTCCTTAAAAATGCTCTCCCCCATCGGCAGGCTGGCGGCGTTCACCGGGAAGGTCCACACGGGGGATGTCTCCGGTGCGCTTTGGATCAAATCCCGGGATGAAATAGGTCTGCTATCAGATAATATTAACGAAATCGTGAAGGCGCTTCAGGAGAAGATCCGAACGGCCGACGAGGAAAAGCGAAAACTGGAATCGCTCTTTTCCGGTATGAGTGAAGGGGTTATGGTCCTGGACGCCGAAAACCGGATCGAGTCGGTCAATCGGGGAATGGAGGAGATGACCGGCCGTTTTCGCGGGGAGGTCATCGGGAAGACTCTCCTGGAGGCATTCAGAAATATTGAACTCCATGACGCGCTGGAACGGTTCAGGGAGAAGAATGTGACTGTCTGCGAGGAGATCGGTCTGGGGGATGAGCGGTCGGTCATCATGGACGTAACGATATCTGCCTTTGCAGATGAGGCCGGCGGAGAGCGTAATACCATGCTGGTCTTCCACGATGTGACACGCCTGAAGAAGCTTGAAAGAACCCGCACCGATTTCGTGGCCAACGTTACCCACGAAATCCGGACCCCTCTGACCGCGATCATCGGATTTGCGGAAACCCTGGAACAGGGCGCCGTGGATAACCGGGCGAAGGCGCTTCAATTTCTGCGGACGATCCGCGAGAACGCCGAACGGCTGAACCGCCTTGTGGAGGATCTCCTGACCTTGTCCGGTCTTGAACTGGGCGAGGCAAAACTTCACCTGGAAGGGGTTCGGATCGAAGAGGCGCTCGACCAGGTCCTGGCCGTTGTCGCGGCAAGGGCTGAGGGAAAAGGGTTGACGATCCGGAAAGGGATTGCCGGGGAGCTGCCGCTGATCCGTGCCGACCGGGACCGGCTGGCGCAGATTCTGATTAATATCATTGATAATGCTATCAAATTTACCCCGGCCGGGGGGACGGTCGCCATCACAACTTCACCAGGCGAGGAGGGGTTCCTGACCATCCGGATTTCCGATACGGGCGTCGGCATTCCAAAGGGCGAGATCCCAAGGCTG
>CAIUXU010000573.1 GCA_903903205.1 uncultured Syntrophobacterales bacterium | reverse complement strand
GGACAGCCTGAGGCGACTGCAAACCGACTACATCGATATCTACACCCTGCACGGTCCCGATCCCTTTACGCCCTTGGAGGAGACCATGCGGACCCTGGACGATCTGGTCCGGCAGGCGAAGGTTCGCTATATCGGGTGCAGCAACTTTTGGGGATGGCAGGTGCTCAAGGCCAACGGAATCAGCGACAGGATGAACCTGGAGAGGTTTGCCTGCGGCCAGTACCCCTACAACCTGCTGGACCGTACTTTCGAGCATGAGCTCCTGCCCGTCTTTGAAGACCAGGGCATGGGGTTCAATTGCTGGAGCCCTCTGGCGGGGGGGGCTGCTGACCGGGAAGTACCGCGGCAGCGCCCGCCCGAAAAAAGGGACGAGAATCCAGAAACGGATCAACATCGACGGGTACAGGTTCTGGAGTGACCGAACCTTGTCGGTTACCGAGGAGATCCTGAAGATCGCCGACGACTACGGCCTGAATCCCATGCGCCTGGCCCTCTCCTGGCTGCTCCATGACCGGCGGGTTTCGGCGGTCATCTTCGGGGGTGACGAGCCTGCCCCAACTGGAGGAGATTCTGGCTTCGGGCGATTTCGATCTGGAGGAGGAGATCTGGCGCAGGGTCAAGGAGGTGTCCGAGCCCGAACCGGACTCGATTGTCAAACAGGATCTGATGGCCCAAAAAACGACCTTCGGAGAGGAGGAGTTCTAAAGCAATATTGCCTTGACAAAAGAAAATTTGTATCGCATGATTTCGCCGCTCGTTAGGGGGGTCCTTAGGGACTGAGATGCCGGATTTCCGGCGACCCTTTACCGACCTGATCAGGGTAATGCCTGCGTAGGGAAATGAGCCGAATGTGCAACGCGCATAAAGGCCGCTTCCCCAAGGGAGGCGGCCTTTATGCATTTTGAAAGGAGGCGGATGAAATGACACAACTCGATGCGGCCAGAGCAGGTGAGATCACGCCGGAAATGGTTCAGGCGGCCGGACATGACGACATGGAACCGGAGGAGATCCGGCGGAGGCTGGCGGCAGGCTCCGTGGTGATCCCGAAAAACAGGTTGCGCACCTTTGAGGCCAGGGCGATCGGCCTGGGACTTTCCACCAAGATCAACGCCAACATCGGGACCTCGGCAAGCCATGCGAACCTGCCGGAGGAGATCGACAAATTGCGTACGGCTGTTGAGGCCGGGGCGGATGCCGTCATGGACCTCTCCACGGGAGGGGACATCGACGCCATCCTGGCCGGGATGATCGAGCATTCTTCCGTGATGATCGGCACAGTGCCCATCTATCGTTCCATCAGCCGCCTGTTCGCCGGCGGCCTCACCTGCGCTGACCTGACCGAAGACGCCATCTTTGCGGACATCGAACACGAGGCTCGGATGGGGGTCGATTTCATGACCCTCCACTGCGGCATCAATACCCGAACCCTGTCCGTCCTCGAAAAGGGCGACCGGATCATGGGGATGGTGTCCCGCGGCGGGAGCCTGATGGCGGAGTGGATGAAGCTGCACGGGCGGGAAAATCCGCTCTACGAACATTTCGACCGTCTGCTCGCGATCGCCCGCCAGTATGATGTGACTCTCTCCCTGGGCGACGGGCTTCGGCCGGGAACGATCTGCGATGCGGAGGACCGGGCGCAGATCGCCGAACTGATCGTGCTCGGGGAACTGGTGGACCGGTCCCGGAAGGCGGGGGTGCAGGTCATGGTCGAGGGGCCGGGCCATGTTCCGCTGAACCGCATCGCCGCGGACATGAGGCTTCAGAAGCGCCTCTGCAACAACGCGCCCTATTACGTGCTGGGACCGCTGCCCACGGATATCGCCCCGGGCTATGACCACAT
>CAIUXU010000572.1 GCA_903903205.1 uncultured Syntrophobacterales bacterium | reverse complement strand
TTACCGTGATCGGCTCCGCCATTGCGCTGATCTTTCCGATCGAACGCTATACGGATTTTCTCTACATTCTGGGGTCGGTCTTCTCGCCGCTGATCGCGATCCTCCTCAGCGATTACTTCATCCTGAAGTGCGACAACCGCGGCCGCCGCGCGGATGCAGTGGCCACCTTCTCCCTCGTTGCGGGGATCGCCTTCTACTACCTTATCAAGTCCCAGGAACTGCCGATCGGATCGACGCTAACAACCATCGTCTTCACCGCGGCGTTGCACTATGTACTTCGGAGATTTGGACGTGTCACGAAATAGAGCGGCTGAAATTGTCCGCCGACTGCGGGAGGCCGGTCATGAGGCCTTCTGGGTGGGCGGCTGCGTCCGGGATCTTGTTCGCGGCGTGAAGCCGGCGGACTACGATATCGTTACATCGGCCCGGCCGGATGAGGTCCGGGGGCTCTTTGCCCGCACGATTCCCGTCGGCGAGCGCTTTGGCATCTGTCTTGTCGTCGAGGGGGGAGCGCCTTTCGAGGTGGCCACTTTTCGGACGGAAGCGGACTACGATGATGGCCGCCGCCCTTCCCGGATCGCCTATGCGACAGCGGAGGAGGATGTCCGGAGGCGGGATTTTACGATCAACGGTCTCCTGATGGACCCGGAGACGGGCCGGATCGTAGATCATGCGGGCGGTCTCCACGATATTGAACAACGGATGATTCGCACCATCGGCGATCCGGAGGAGCGTTTTTCCGAGGACCACCTGCGGATGCTCCGGGCGGTTCGTTTCGCGGCGACGCTCGACTTTGAGATCGAGCAAAAAACCTTTGCGGCCATCCAGCGGCGGGCGCCCATGATCACGAGAATCAGCGCCGAGCGGATTCGCGAAGAGCTCTCCCGTTTGCTGACAGGCGGTGCGGCGCGGCGTGGCCTGGAACTGTTGTCCGCAAGCGGTCTTCTGGTAGAAATCCTTCCTGAAATTCATGCCCTGCGGGGTGTCGAACAGCCCCCGGCTTTTCATCCCGAAGGGGATGTCTGGGAACATACGCTGCAAATGTTCTCGCTGCTTCCCTCTTTGTCATCCCTGGAGGCTCCCTCTTTGTCATCCCCGAAGGCTTTTATCGGGGATATAAACCCGGCTGGAAAGCCCGACCTGCGGCTCGCCTGGGCGGTTCTCCTCCACGATGTCGGCAAGGCGGTCACCCGGTCCGAGGATGCAGCCGGAACCCATTTCTACGGCCATGTTCAACGCGGGGAGGAGATCGCAGCCGTGATCCTCCGGAGACTCCGCTTCTCCCGGGAGGAGACAGAGACGATTCTCGCCCTCGTACGCGGTCACATGCTGTTCATGAATGTGCGGGAGATGAGGCCAAACCGCCTCAAGCGCCTCCTTCGGACGCCCGATTTCGCGCTTCACCTGGAACTTCACCGCCTCGACTGCCTCGGGAGCCACGGCCTTCTCGACCATTATGAGTTCTGCAAGCAAAAACTGGAGGAGTATCCGGAAGAGGAGCTCCGTCCGCCCCGCCTGCTGACCGGTCAGGATCTGATCGAAATGGGCTTTGCGCCGGGTCCGGTTTTCAAGGAGATCCTCCGGGCCGTCGAGGACGCCCAACTCGGCGGAGAGATCGCAGACGCCGCCGGGGCCCGCAATCTGGTCCGGACGGGCTGGGGTGATCCGAAGAGTGGGATTGACTGACCATTGCGAAGAGTTCGTAAGAGGATCGGTGCGTCAAGACGCACCCTACATTTGACCACACAGAGATGCAGATGTAGGGTGCGTTAGGCAGAGCCGTAACGCACCGATAAAACGCACCCTCTACTTGCATTTTTCATCTGATTTCGCGAGAATGGCGCGGCACTATTTTCGGCCACTGCGTGGCTCGACTCGGGGCGGAAATAATCATGGGTATGCGGAAGTACATGGCAGCGTTTTTTCCCATCGGATTGCTCATCCTGACGCTTCTGTTCGGGGGCTGCGGCCGACCGGCCGTCCGTCATGACTCCCCTGCCCTTCCGGCGCCGGCGAAGACGGTGGAACGGAAAGAACTATCAAGACTTGCCTACACCATCCAGGCCGGCGCCTTTGCGAGCGCGGAAAACGCCGCCCGCCTGACCCAATCCCTGCAGCAGAAGGGGCTGGATGCGACCTATTTTGTCGCCCGCGAGGGGCTTTACAAGGTCCGCTTCGGCAATTTTCCCACAAGGGAACAGGCCCGTGCCCGGGCGGAAGAGCTTCGGAATACGGGGCTGATCGAAGAGTTCTATGTCGTCAGTCCGGAAGAGTATGCGGTTGCAAAACGGGAAGCGCTTGGGGATGCGTACATCCGGGAGGAGCTCGTCCGGACTGCCCGGAGTTTTCTCGATGTTCCCTACCTTTGGGGAGGAACATCCGTCGAAACCGGTTTTGATTGCAGTGGACTGACGATGACCATCTATCAGTTGAACGGTTTCGATCTCCCCCGCACCTCCCGCGATCAATTTGCGGCAGGGAGTTCGGTGGAACGCTCCTCCCTGGCGAAGGGGGATCTCCTTTTCTTCGCCGGTGCGGAGGGCAAGGTCTCGCATGTCGGCATCTATGCCGGGAACGGTATGTTCATTCATGCCCCCGGAAGGGGGAAAAAAATCCGCACGGATTCTCTCGCGAAGGAGCATTTCAGCCGCTCTTTTGTCGGCGCGCGGTCGTACCTGTAAAAAAAGTGCTGAGGACGGAGTAAAACCATATCCGTCCCCGAATGCCGTTATCGGGGATAAAAACGCTCGGGGATGACAAAAAACACTCAGTCCTCAGCGCTCAGCACTTTTTTTACTCATCACCTGCTTGCCGAATGCCGGTTTTTTTAGTATGTTGGCGCCGTCCGCCATGGTTCGGTTTCTTTTGAGCGGCGATATCGAGGGGCTATGCGTTTCCAGAACTGTCTGATGATCCTGATCTGCCTCATCCTGGGTATCCCCGGCTGCATGAAGGCGGTAACGCCAAAGCCCGCCACACCACCTGCTGAAGTGGCGCCGCCTCAGGTCGAAATCAAAGGCCCTTATGATTCTGAAATCCCCGAAGAATACCTGAACCGCCTTCGCCGCATCCCTGTCGCCGCCGATGAGGCCGCTCCGTTGACCCTGCTGACCATAGCCAACCACTTTGCCGTGCGGGGCGAAGTAGAGAAGGCCCTCCATTTTCTGGACCGGGCCGCCGCTGGATTTGCCCTCGGAAAGAACCGGAGCGGCGAAGCAACGGCCTGGAGTCGAAAGGTTACCCTTCTGTTCAATTTTGGCCAGAAGGAGGAGGCGGTCGGCCTGATCCGGGAGGCGGGTGAAAAATGGAAATCGCCGCCGCTGCCTGCTTTCCTCGCGTATCTGGAGGGTCATCGCGCTCTCTTGCAGGGGGATTTTTCAGGCGCCCTTTCGCTGCTGAACCGGTCACTCCAGGACAACGCTGCGCTCCCGAATGATCTTTACCTCCAGATGTTGCGCCGAGATACGGAACTCGACGCGGGGATCGCCGGAGTTCTCTCCGCCCGCCTTCCCCAACTGCTAGCAATCTACGGTGTGAATGGCGCGCCGTCCACACGGAACGAAACTGCTGGTGAAACCCATCTCCGCAATGCCCTTGCACTGAATCAGGAACTCCGGAAAACAAAGTTTGAACAGCTTCTTCCTGCTGCCGATTTTGGAAAATCCGAGGCCGATGCCCGCAACTTTCTGGGCCTGGAGGCCTGGATGAGAGGGAATCGGGCGGAGGCGCTCCAGCACCTTGTCTCTGCAGGTGAATGGTCGCGGAAGGCAGGATTCCCGGCCGCTGAGATCCGCGGCCTGCTCTTCCAGGGAGAACTCGGTCTCCAATGGGAAAACGAAACCGGGGGCCGGATGGCGGCTGAACTTTTGCTGGTTAGGGCAGATCGTTACCGCACCGGGTGCTATCGGGTCTGGGCAAGACTCATCCTCGCTCGCTACGAGGCGAGGGAGGGACGAAACCGGGAGGCGATCCGGTTGCTTAAGGAGGCGGCCGCCATCACCGAAGCTGAGCGGTCTGCCCTGAAGGCGGACATGCTCGACGAGATCTGCCGCCGCCAGCGCCGGGCGGTCTATGAATCCCTCGTCGAACTTCTGACCGGAGAAGGGATGGTCCGGGAGGCCCTGACGGCGGCGGAGAAGGCCAAATCGCTCATGACGGTGGATCTTCTTGCCGAGCATGATCTCGGAAGAAATCCCGCCGAAAGGGAGAGGATTAAAGAAGAGGCAGGACTCGGAGGAACGATCCGGAATCTGCAGCGAAGCATCCTGCAGGTCTCCGATGAGGCGACCTCCGATAACCTTCGGGAACGGCTGAAGCACGCCGAAACAACCTACCGCGATCTGCTTGTCCGGATCGGCGGGGAGAATGAAAATCTTCTCTCGCTGATTGCCGTGCGTGGAGCAGATCCGGTTGCTCTTCAGCGTCTGCTTGACGAGAACACCACCCTTTTTGACTATTTTTCAACAACGGGCAGCCTGTATGTCTGGGCCATTCACCGGGAGCAGATTCATCAGGAGAGGATCGACATGCCCCGCGAGGAGCTGCGCTCCCTCGTGTTTTCCTTTTTAGCGGCCATCCGCGACCGCAACAAAAGAAAAATGGAAAGTATTTCCCGCAAGGCCTATGATTTGTTGCTCAAACCGGTCATTCCTTTCGTCTCCGGAGAGAAAATCGGCTTTATTCCGGATGATGCGCTCGCCTACCTTCCTTTTGCGGCCATGAGTTATCGGGGAAAGTTCCTCGCGGAAGGTTTTTCAATCTTCCAGCTTCCCGAGGCCAACCTGTTCGGCAGCGCGATCGGAGAAAGGGGCGCCCAGGGTTTGCACATCCTTGCATTCGGGGATCCCGACCTGGAAAACGAGGCGCTGGATCTCCACCACGCCCCGCGGGAGCTTGAGCAGATCCGAAAACGGATCAGCGACACAACCGTTCTCTCAGGGCCGCATGCGACGGAGGCGAAGGCGGGTGAGATGCCGACGGGTTACGACATTCTCCATTTTGCCGTCAGGGGTCAGTTTTTTTCGGAAGAACCTCTGAATTCTGGCTTGTTGTTTACACCAGGCACAGGCCAGGATGGCCGCCTGACCATCCGTGAAATCTTCGGCCTCCGCTTTCAGGGAAGGGGTGTTGTTCTAAGCGGCTGTGATCCACTGCCGAGAGAGGATCCGGAGGGAAAGGGATTGTTGGCAATGCAGAGGGCGTTTCTGAACACGGGAAGTCCCTCGGTGATTTCCACCCTCTGGCTCAGCGACGACAGGGAGGCAGCCCATTTTATGGAGCTGTTCTACCGGCAACTGGACAGAAAGAAATCCTTTGCCGATGCGCTCAGGGCTGCACAGATCC
>CAIUXU010000571.1 GCA_903903205.1 uncultured Syntrophobacterales bacterium | reverse complement strand
GGTTAGCATCTTTTCATCCATTATCTGCCCTCATTCAATCGTTCAATTGCGTTTACAAGGGCGGATGAATCGAGTTCACCTTCCCCGCTCCCAATGAGGGCGTTCAAGTGTTGCGCCACCAGGGCGGAACCGGGCAGCGCAATACCCATCTGGTGTGCCGTCTCCATGACGATCCGCAGATCCTTTTGATGGAGACGCACCTTGAACCCCGGTCGGAAATCATGGTCCAGCATCCGCTGCCCGTGGAGTTCGAGAATTCGGCTGTTCGCAAAACCGCCCATCAGCGCCTCCCGCACTCTTCCGGGATCCACGCCGCTTCTCCGGGCGAAGGTAAACGCTTCGGCCACCCCTTCGATGGTCAGGGATGCTGCGATCTGGTTGCAGGCCTTGGCCGCCTGTCCCGCGCCGTTCGCGCCCATATGAACGATCTTCTTTCCCATCCGCTCAAAAAGTGGTTTGACCCGGTCGAATATTTCGGATTTGCCTCCCACCATCAGCGAAAGGAGTCCATCCACAGCTCCGGATTCGCCACCCGATACCGGGGCGTCAAGCATCTCTATCCCGCTTTCCATCAGCCGGGTTGCGAGGGAGCGGGTGGCCACCGGGGAGATGGTACTCATATCGACCACGATCGTGCCGGGCTTCGCCCCCGACAGAACGCCTTTCGGTCCCAGGATCACCTGTTCAACATCCTGCGTATCCGATACCATGATAAACGTGATCTCAGCGGCGCGGGCCACCTCTTCCGGCGAAGCGCACGCACGGGCGCCGGCGGCTCGCAGCGGCGCCATGGATTCGACACGGCGGCCGTAAACCCAAAGGGGATAGCCGCCTTTGATGAGATTCAAAGCCATGGGTTTGCCCATAATCCCCAGGCCGATAAAACCAATATTCACAGTCATGGCTTCGTCCTCCAGGCGGGGAAGGAAAACAACCCTTCACACCAATTGGCGACGGACAACGCCTCGTCATCTTTTCCCAGCGATCCGACAATCTGCAATCCCAGTGGCAGCCCCCGGGGACCAAATCCGACCGGAATCGTGATGGCCGGGACGCCGCAGAGACTCCAAATGGAGCAGAAGGTGGGGTTGCCCGTCTGCTCGAGCGTTTCAGGGGCTTCTCCGGTGGTAGGCGGTGTGATGATGGCATCGTATTTGGTCAGGAAGCGGTCCAGTTCGACCTGCAGGTTAAGGCGCATCTTCAGGGCCTGTCGATAGACTACCTCCCCCACAGCCACTCCCTCGGCAATAAAATCCCCCAAAGTTGAACTAAGCAGTCTGGCTTTCTTGCGATGCAGCTCCTCCAGGTTCAAGGCGGCTTCGACGGCCATGATGGTTCGGATTGCCTGGTGGGCGAGGCTGAATATCTCGGGCAGTTCGATCTCCTCAACGTGACCGCCGCCTTTCTGGATCGTTTCGATGTTTTCCCGGACATTTTGTTTTGCATCCTTCCCGGCCTGTTCCCAAACGGGGGTCTTGATTGCCGCCAGACGGGGCGGCGTTGATCGGGCGTCGATCGATGGAGAGAGCTGCGATCCGTTGTCGGCCAGCGAGGCGGTGAGGAAAGCGGCATCCTTGACATGGCGGGTGAAGATGCCCGGCTGATCCAGCGTGTGGCTGAACGTCAGTGCGCCCGTGATCGGAATGAGCCCCTGGCTTGGTTTGAAGCCGACAACCCCGCAAAAGGCGGCGGGCCGGATGACGGAACCGTTGGTTTGGGTGCCCAGGGCAGCAGGGACAAAGCCTGCAGCGACCGCAGCGGCAGAACCGCTGGAAGAGCCGCCCGGCGTATGATCCGGATTCCAGGGGTTGCGAGTCTTTCCTGGATGGAGAAAGGCGCATTCGGTTGTAACGGTCTTCCCCATGACAAAACCGCCCTGTGTCTCGATCCGTTCAACGATTTTGGCCGACTTGTCCGGGATATGGCCGGCAAAGGCGGGAGAACCCATCTCCGTGGGTACGCCGGCGGTGGCGAAGATGTCCTTCACCCCGATCGGCACTCCCAGGAGGGGGCCAGGTATTTCACCGGAGTCGAGATGACGGTCGGAAAGGCGCGCGGCCTTGATCGCCTCTTCCGGGTTGAGCCAGGCCCAGGCGCGGATTCCTCCATCGAGCGACGCGATCCTCGCGAGAAGGGCCTCGGTGTAGGCCTCGGAAGTAAAACGCCGGTTTTTGATCCCCTCCGCGGCTTCGATCAGGCTTAGGGTGTGCAGTGTCTTGTCCATTATTTCCCCTTGGGATTAAGCAGGTTTGGTGGATTGCCCGCTGTGAGGGCGGCGACGCAATTTTCCGCGGCCATCATCGCCATTTTGAAACGGGTTCGCTCGGAGGAGCTGGCGATATGGGGCGACAGGACGACGTTCTTCATCTCCAGGAATCCCGGATGAAGGGCCGGTTCTCCTTCGAATACATCGAGGCCGGCGCCGGCAAGGGTTCCCTTCCGAAGCGCCTCAACCAATGCGGCGTCGTCCACCACCCCACCTCGGGCTGCATGAATGAGAATGGCCGACGGCTTCATCAGAGCGATCTCCGCAGCGCCGACGGCATGGTGGGTCTGCGGGCTGTAGGGTATATGAACCGTGACGATGTCCGCCCTGCTGAAGAGCTCATCCTTTGTCACATATTTGGCCCGGCAGGCGGACTCAATCTCCGGGGCGGCCCGTTGCACATCATGGTAAAGCACCTCCATCTCGAAACCCGTCGCGCGGCGAGCCACGACTTGGCCAATCCGTCCCAGACCGACGATGCCCAGTGTGGCATGGTGCACATCGAGGCCGAGAAACTGCTTGAGCTTCCACTTGTCCCACCGTCCTTCGCGAATGTAGGCTTCGGCTTCATTTAGTCGGCGGGCCGTGGCGAGGATCAGCGCCCAGGCGAAGTCAGCGGTGGTATCGTCCAGGACGCCAGGGGTGTTGGTGGCCATGACCCCATGCTTATTGCAGGCGGTCAGGTCAATATTGTTGTATCCGACAGCGATGTTGCATACCGCCCTCAGTTGAGGACAGCGACTCAGGAGATTCTCGTCGATTCTCTCGGTCAGCGTCGTCAGCGCCCCCTCCTTGTCGGCGAGAACCTGAGTCAGCTCCTCCGGTGTGAGAACCCTGTCCGCCTGATTGTCTGCAACCTCGAAATGGGGCGCCAGAAAATCCAGCACCTCTCCAAAAACCTCCCGGGTAACAAAAATTTTCTTCTTCATCATGCCTTCCCCATTCTTGTCTTTGATAGAATTAACAGATTAACCGTTTGGACGCTTATACCAGTTTCCTCTGGGAAGAGAAAACAAAAAAGTGGGATCTTTCGCTTTTTCCGAGTTACTTTTCCGTTGACAAATAACGATTCAGGATTATAACGTCCCGCGAACGCTGACATATAGATTTGTATATAGAAAAATATATGTCGAAAATGTTCTGGTATTGTCAGGCGCGGTGGTTCTTTTAAACGGAGACGTCAGTTTCATCAATCACTATGGAGGAGGTATTATGACAAAGAAAGCACTGGTTAAAGAGACAGATGGTGTATCACGCCGTAAGTTCCTCACAGGCGCTGCCGTAGC
>CAIUXU010000570.1 GCA_903903205.1 uncultured Syntrophobacterales bacterium | reverse complement strand
GCCCAGGTCTGTTATGTCGCCAAAGTCCTTGCGGCGCCGCCCTACGCCGATCCGCTTTCGGCGCCGCTCTTCGTTCTGGCAAGACAGCTCTCCAACGGCTATCTCTACCGCCATATCCGGGTTCAGGGGGGCGCCTACGGGGGATCCTGCCGCTACGAACCGGCCAGCGGTCTTTTTGCCTTCCTCTCCTATCGTGATCCGCATCTCCTTGAAACGCTGGATATTTATCGGAATGCGGTTGATTTTATCTGTAACAGCCCGGTCCCTCAGGAAGAGCTGGAAAAGGCCGTGATTGGCACGATCGGCGCCCTCGACAGACCATTGGACCCGGCCGGACGAGGTTACACCGCTCTGATCCGGGAGTTCTCCGGGATGACGGATTTGATGCGCCGTCATTTCAGGGAAGCGGTGCTCACCATTACGACGGAACGGCTTCAGGATGCCGCCCAGCGCTACTTCCCGGCGGCGGCAGAGGGTGCGGTTGTAGCGGTCTGCGCACCGGAGGAGCGGCTCCTTGCCGCCAACGAACTCCTCGCTGAGAAACTGGTATTGGAAAAATTGACCTGATCCGAATCACTCGTGATGCAAAAAAAATGAGGCCTGCTGAAATGTTAGCAGATCCCGAAACGGTAAAGGAGGAACGAAAGATGAGATCCGTAAAAAATATCGGCCTGGGTGTGCTGCTACTGTGCCTCTACCTGGGCATTTTGTCTTGTTCCGGCTCTCTCTTCCGGAACTACGGCCAGATCACCCCCGGCGGGGAGGTGACCCGGGATCTGGAAAACGGCGTGTTTCACCCCGAACTCCGCTACTACACCAGCGGGTCGGACCTCTATCCCAACGCCCTGATTGGATTGCACCGGGACTACCGCCTCAACCCTGAAACCCTCTGGAAAGAGATCGCCATGACCCCGGAGAAGCTCCGGGGGATCGTCGGCTTTATGAAGGCAAAAGCATCCGAGTATGGTCACTTTCCCTATGAATTCGAACTTCTCAACACGGGTGGTCAAAGGATCGGTTTCTGGTACTCCATCCTTACGGCAAGGACATTTCTTCGTTTTGAGGAGGATGGAACCGTGATGCTCCCTACGCCCGAGCTCGAAACCTACGAAAAGCTGGAATCCAAAGATGATAAAAATTGAAACGATGTGAAAGAAGACGGCATGCTACCGAAAACATTCCTGCATAACAAAAAAATCTATCTCGCCTATAACAATTTCCGCAAGAAGATCTTTTCCGAACTTGCCCACAGGGACAGCGAAGCCATCCTGTATCTGCTTCCCTGGATGCTCTCCGTCAACGATCCGGCTGTTGCGGGGTATGTGCCCAATCTGAAAAAGCCGATCGCCGTTTTCGGCGCGACGACGGATCGGACACTCATCGGGCGGGAATCCGTCTTCAAGACAATGTTCGGCATCAAGCGGCAGGGCTCCCTTCTAAAACCATCCACTCGGGTCGCTCTCATCCAGGGGATCTACACGATCGGAAGCGCGGGAACGATTAGCCAGACGGCTTCATCAGACTGTGACATCTGGATCTGCATCAACAAGGCTGATTTTGAAGATAATTCCATGGATCAGCTCTCGCAGAAGATCTATCTCATCAAAGATTGGATGGATGCGAATCTCAGAATGCCCGTCTTTTTCTTTATCAGCGATATCGAAGATGTCCGCAATTCCAACTTCGGCACAATGGACGATGAAAGCTCCGGCAGCGCCCAGCGCAATGTCCTGAAGGAGGAGTTCTACCGGACAATGATTATGATTGCCGGGAAAATCCCTTTGTGGTGGCTTTGTTTCGACCCACACGATTCTGCCGATTATCAGGCGTTTTGTGACCAGTACTTCAAGGGTGTCTTCGCAGATTACGACTGTTTCGATATGGGCGCACTGGAATCTGTGGACAGCAATGAATACTTCGGCGCCACCCTCTGGCAGTTCAACAAGGCCCTGACCCATCCCTTGAAATCGATTATCAAGATGCTCCTTCTGGAAATGCTGCTTGTTTCGGCAAAAGAGGAGCTTCTCTGTCATCGTTTCCGAAATAAAATCATGAACCAGGAGAATGATCCTGTTTTTGTCGATCCAAGTATGTTTACCCTGGACGCCGTTCTTCAATACAAGCAGGGAACCGACGAGGAAACTTTCGGGTTTATCAAGAAGTGCTGCTATTTACGTTATGATATCAAGTTCTTCTCCAAAAAACTGACCATCAAGGAGACACTCGCCCGGGATATTTTTCTGTCCTATCCCCTGTTGCGAGAGGATATCTATCGTCTGAATGAATTCTCTGCATGGCCCTTATTGGATCAACTGGACTTTGGGGAGAAGATTCTTATTCTCCTGATCAATGTCTACAAAGACATTGCAGCCTATCAGCAAGGCATCACCAACGAGATTACGCCGCGGGATATGACGACCATCGGCAGGAAGCTGGCTGCCTGCCTCGAAAAGAAACAGAACAAGGTTCCCGTCGTCCACAAACCCCTTTTCAATCTGAATCTGCCGACACTTGTCTTCGGTATCGATAAAAAAGTTTGGCAGGTCTTTGCAGCCGGTGATTTGACGAAACCGGTCATTTCCAGTCCGGATATCGTTTATTGTATGTCCTATCTGACCTGGAACGACCTTTTTCCGGCCGGGGACATCCGCATGACACCGAATCCCACACCCGTCACCCTTCAGGAGATTACAAACCTGGCAAAAAGGATGCGGGAAATATTCGGCGCCTTTGATGTTACGAAGGTCGATTTCGAGAACTATCTAGAATCGGAAAAGGTGACAAAGATGCTGGTTGTCATCAGCTTCGAGGGATCTCACCATGCCAAAGATATGAATGATTTCTGCGTAATCTACAGCAATCACTGGGGAGAACTTTTCGTCCGGCGATTCAATTCTCCCGAAAAGATGAAGGAGTTCATCGAAAGCGGTGGCCAGAAATTTGCGCGAACGGAAATGTACTACTATATCCAGCGAAACAGTCTCTATTACGAGAAGATCATCGAACGGACTAAGCAGCTTGTCACCCGGATATTTTCCTGTGTCGTCACAACCCTGGATATGTAAAGAGGGAGAAAATGAAAAAGTGGATTTTCGATGGATTATGGTTCGTAATTGCGGCATTGGTAGCAAGCATGATAACCGTGACCGATGCAGAGAGTATAGGCAACGATCAAGGAACACCCGAAAATGGAGTGGCCAATGTGGTCCTCCTTTTCGATACCGCCAAGACAAATGTCAAAGGAGAGTACCTGGATGGAATGAAAAGGATCGCTGATATCATGACAAGGGACTCCCAAGCAACAGCGGTCATTGAGGGGTATACTGACAACAGCGGGAAAAAATCCGCTAACCTGAAACTATCCCAATTAAGAGCCGAGAACGTCAAGAAACACCTCGTTGAAAAATTAAAGATTGAAGCGTCTCGTTTGAAAACGATGGGCTATGGCCAAAGCAAACCCATCGTAAGCAATGCGACGGCCGAGGGCAGGCAGAAGAACCGGCGTGTCGTTGTTGTCATAAAAGCTGTGGAGGGCGCAAGGTTGTCACCCGGGACCGTTCCGGTTACTGCGGAAAAGGCCGTAGCCGACGCAGAGGTAACCGGGCTGATGATCAATGCCTTTGATACGATGGCTCGTGCAGCGATCAATCCCGTGATCTATAGCGAAAGTGGCCAGGTGATTTATGGTATCTCGGTGAACGAAGTAAATGGTTCATACAGCGATTGTTCCATAAAAGAAGGGTTGGTAAAATATTCAAGAGATCTATCGGATGCACAGAAAAGATATCCCTCGATCACCAGCAATCCTGTAATGGTAAAAGCGATAAAGGTTGTAGGTGAGGGGTATCGAAACATCGTGATTGGTGATGTTGATGCAAAGAAAATCATGGAGCTGGAAAATAAATTTCACTTTCTGCAAAACTGTAAAGTCATTATCGTTCTGGATCCGATCAAGCAGCGCCAATAACACCGCCGCCGATTCGGATCATCGCGCTTCGGTCGTGTTCTGACCACTTTTTTACATTTGTCGCCGATGAGTGAAAAATTCAGGAAATATTTGCTTGACAATTGGCGCGAATTTGCGTATCTCTCCGGCTTCAAAATCATGGGTATTGGGTGAAACGATGAAGACATATCAGGCAAAGCAGGGAGAGATTATTCGTGACTGGTATCTTGTGGATGCCGGGGACAGGATTCTGGGAAGGCTGGCGAGTGAGATTGCACACCGCCTGCGGGGAAAGCACAAACCCGTTTATACCCCCCATACGGATACAGGGGATTTCGTAATTGTGGTGAACGCCGAAAAAATCAGCCTGACCGGCAAAAAGCTGACGGACAAGATCTATTACAGCTACTCCGGATATCCGGGGGGGCTCAAAGCGACGGCGGCGGGCAAGATGATCAAGGAAAAGCCGGAGGAGTTGTTGCGGGCGGCCGTGAAGGGGATGCTTCCCAAGAATACGCTGGGACGCGCTATGATGAAAAAGCTCAAGATTTACGCGGGTTCCGACCATCCGCACGAGGCGCAGTGCCCCCGCATTCTGCAGTTGTAATATGAGCGACGGAAGAGATATCGGGTCCGCGAACACGATCTGGAGAGAGAGATGACGGAAAAACGGTTTTACGCGACAGGGAAGAGAAAAAGCGCCATTGCCCGGGTATATATGAAAGAGGGCACCGGTGTCTGGCAGGTGAACAAACGGAATTTCGATGACTACTTCACTCGGGAAAGCCTGAAGATGATCATCCAGCAACCTCTTGAGATAACGGGGAAGAAGGGTCTCCTCGATTTTTACATCAACGTCGATGGGGGCGGCATCGCCGGTCAGGCCGGCGCCATCAAGCACGGCATCTCCAAGGCGCTCGTGGAATACGATGCAGATCTGAGGGGGACCTTGAAAAAGGCCGGTTTCCTGACGCGGGACTCCCGCATCAAGGAGAGAAAGAAATACGGCCAGCCAGGAGCCCGCAAGCGGTTCCAGTTCTCCAAGAGATAAAATCCGCAGGGAGGCTGATGGCCTCCCTTTTTTTTGGATTTTTAAGCAGGAGGCGTAAGGTGATCAAAGTTGGCATTTACGGAGGCAGCGGCTATACCGGGCAGGAACTGCTCCGGCTGTTGCTCAGCCATCCGGAGGCAAAGGTTGTGGCGGTGACTTCCCGGCGATTTGCGGGTAGGCCCGTCTCCGAGGTCTATCCGGCCTTGTCCGGACGGACCGATCTTGTTTACACAAACGACCCCCCCGAAGCCGTGGCCGGTCTCGCCGATTTCATCTTTCTGGCCCTTCCCCACGGTGTTTCCATGGAAATCGCACCTTTTTTTATCCGGACGGGCAGGAAGGTTGTCGATCTGAGCGCAGACTTTCGCATCCGGGATGCAGTGTCCTATGAGACCTGGTACGGCCGGCATACGGCCGCCGGGATGCTGGAAGAGGCGGTTTACGGTCTGCCCGAGCTCCACAGAGACAATATCCGCAAGACCCGCCTCACCGCCAATCCGGGCTGTTACCCCACGAGCATCATCCTGGGTCTGGCGCCCGCCCTGCGGTCGCGCTGGCTTGACCCCTCCTCTGTCATTGCCGACTCGAAATCAGGCGTCAGCGGTGCGGGCAGAGAGCCCCAGATCGCTTCTCTCTACTGCGAGGTGGAGGGGGGCTTCAAGGCGTACAAAGTCGGCGGACACCGGCACACCCCGGAGATCGAGCAAGAATTGGGGCTCCTGGCGGGTCGGGAGATGAAAATCTCCTTCACACCGCATCTGCTGCCGGTAAAGCGAGGAATCTTAAGCACAATCTACGCGAAGCTGGAAAAAGATGTTAGCGCCGCGGATGCGACGGACCTCTATCGGGAATTCTACCGGGAAGAGCCGTTCGTCCGGATCTGCCGGGCTGGCCAATTTCCCAATCTCTCCTCGGTCGTCGGCTCGAATTTCTGCGATATCGGCGTCACCGTGGACAAGAGGACCGGGCGGCTCATCGTCGTTTCCGTGATCGACAACCTGATCAAAGGGGCCTCCGGCCAGGCGATCCAGAACATGAACCTGATGTCCGGTCTCCCGGAGGGGACGGGACTGCCGCTGGTCGCCCTGTACCCCTGATTATTCGGAGGAGCGATGACACTCAGAATCTACAACACCCAGTCAAGAAAAAAAGAGGAATTCCATCCCCAGGAGGAGGGGAAAGTCGGGATCTACGTTTGCGGGATCACGGCATATGACTTCTGCCACGTGGGACACGCCCGCTCGGCGGTCGTTTTCGATGTGATCACCCGTTATCTCCGTTACAGTGGCAGTGACGTCACCTATGTAAAAAACTTCACCGATGTCGATGACAAGATCATCGACAAGGCGGGCCGCGAACAAAAGGGGATTGCCGAGATTGCCGAGCTCTACATCCGTGAACACGATGAGGATATGGGGAAACTCGGCGTCGTCCGTCCCACCTTTACCCCCCGTGCGACAGAACACATTGACGGGATGATCCACCTCGTCACGACCCTGCTCGAAAAAGGGCTCGCTTACCCCATGGATGGGGACGTATATTATTCGGTGGAACGATTTCCGGGATATGGGAAGCTCTCGGGCCGGAACATCGAGGAGATGCAGGCCGGCGCCCGCGTGGACGTCAACGACAAGAAGCGCAACCCCTTTGATTTCGCCCTCTGGAAGGCGAGCAAGGAGGGAGAACCCTGGTGGGAGAGCCCCTGGGGACGCGGTCGGCCGTGGTGGCATCTCGAGTGTTCTGTGATGAGCCAGCGCTATTTGGGGGATACCTTTGATATCCACGGCGGCGGCGAGGATCTGATCTTTCCCCATCATGAAAACGAGATCGCCCAGTCGGAAGGGGCGACCGGCAAGACCCTGGCCCGTTATTGGGTGCACAACGGCTTCGTCCGGGTAAACAACGAAAAGATGTCGAAGTCCCTCGGAAACTTCTTCACCATTCGGGACATTCTGGAGCAGTTTGATCCTGAAGTCCTGCGGTTCTTCCTGCTGCAGAGCCATTACCGGAGTCCCGTCGATTTTTCCGACGCCGCCCTGAGCGAGGCGCGTCAGGGAATGAACCGGTTCTATTCGACGCTGAAGGCGCTGAAGGATATTGCGGCAGGTGGAACAGCGATCGCCGCGGAACCTGCCGCAAAGGACGGAGAGATGACGGCCCAGATCCAGGCCCTCCGGGAGCGTTTTGTCGAATCCATGGACGACGACTTCAACACGGCGCGTGCAATCGGCCACCTCTTCGATGCCGTCCGCTTCATCAACACGGCGCTTGCGGAGAAGAAGCCGGGCGTATCCCCTGGTATCCTTTTGGAGGGAAAGAAGGCCCTTCTGGAGATCGGTTCCGTGCTGGGATTTTTTCTGGAAGAACCTGATACCTACCTGCGCCGGGACCGGGACCGGGAAGCAGCGAAGCGGGGTCTCTCTATTGCGGAGATCGAACGCCTGATTGCCGAGCGTCGGGCAGCGCGGGCAGCGAAGGCATGGCAGCGGGCCGACGAGATCCGGAAAGAACTCGCCGGCCAGGGAGTGCTCCTCCAAGACGCATCGGACATCACGACCTGGGCGATAGCGTAGTCGCCCCTACATCCCTGCCATCGGCGGGACCCTCACGTCAAGACCGAAGCTCAGAGGAAACCGGGAGGACGTTCTCGCGCGAATGGCCAATACGTGAGAAGCCTTTCATAGGCCTCCTTGATGGCCATCAATTTTTCCATCAATTCTTCCTGGTTTTGCGGATTTTGGTAAGGAGCGGTGCGCCGCTGAATGTCGGTGGAAGCATTATCGTCCCCACGGGCAATGGAACCATTTTCTACTGTGGCGTCCGGTTGGTCTAGCCGGGCGACACGGTGATAGAGGGATTCCAGTTCCTCCGAAAGGCCGTGATCGTCGTTGTTTGCTCCTTCGATATTGGAGAGATCTTCCGTCTTTTCCATCATGGATATTTTAGTTGTCCCCTTTCAAATGTTTCATGTAGGCCTGAACGACGGTAT
>CAIUXU010000569.1 GCA_903903205.1 uncultured Syntrophobacterales bacterium | reverse complement strand
GTAGAACCCCCAGGACACGTCCCGGCCCATGCCGGTGATACTCAGACCGACATTTAACTGCTTTAAATAGAAGAGAAACCCCAGCGAGAAGAGTCCCGCCAGGATCGCCAGCAATCCGTAGTAACGTTTCGTTCCGACCAGCGCCTTTTCAAGCATGACCTACCTCACACGATATAGTAAACTTGCGGGTTCGTACCGAGATGGGCTTTCCGCCGGATGGTGAAGTACGTCCGGAGGTTCTCCCGCACCTGGGACTTTTCATCCTCCAGGTCTCCAAAGATCATGGCCCCTCCGGACGCTTCCACGCAGGCCGGTTGCAGCCCCTGGGCCAGCCGTTCGGCGCAGAAGGTGCATTTTTCCACTACCCCGATCTCTCGGGTGGGATAACCGGGATAATTTTCTTTGACGTACGGGCGGGGATCTTTCCAGTTGAAGCTCCGGGAGCCATAGGGGCAGCCGGCCATGCAAAAGCGGCAACCGATGCAGCGGTGCATGTCCATCATGACGATGCCGTCCTCCCGCTGGAAGGTGGCCTTGGTGGGGCACACCCGGACGCAGGGAGGATTCTGGCAATGGTTGCACAGGACCAGAAAGTTCATGTGCTCCACTTTTTCCGCCATGTGCGCCGGTGCATCCCCGGGAAAGGCGTTGTGGAAATGCTCGGTCCAGAGCCACTTGACTTCGTAGCGCTGGGCCACCGCCGGGTTGAGTTTCAGCTTGGCATCCGGGGGATTGATGAAATCCGGCACATTATGCACCCGGTGGCAGGCAGCGGCGCATTGCTGGGCGGTGGCATCATCCAGTTTCTTCTGGTTGATCACCATGGCCCAGCGTTTGGCTTTCATCGAACCCGCCGCCGGGATGATCTCGGCCTCTACCCGGCCGGGCGCCAATAATTCAAAAGCCCCTTTACCTCCAAGCCCCAAGAGGGTGGAGAGTCCGGCTATCCTGATGAATTCTCGTCTATCGATACCCATCACTTCGCCTCCGCCAGCTTCTTGCCCGTTTCCAGGTGACATCCCCAACAGTTAGGCGCCGCCGCAACATAGTTGTGACATTTGTCGCAAAATTCAGCCTTGTTGGAGTGACACTCCATGCAGGTGTTGGTCAGACTGGCAAGGTATTGTTTCCCATCGGGAGCCACGAATTCACGGCCCCGGCTGGTGGTAACGTTCGATTCCTTGGTGCGGACCACGTTGTCTCGCCAATCCACCAGCATCTGCATGTGGTTGGCTCGCATCCACTCGTTAGGCATGACGCACTTTTTGTCCTTCTCGGCCAGTTTCTGGATAACCGGCGTATCGAGATTAGGCGCCGGCGCCGCCACGGTTTTCCCCAGGTTTTGCCACAGCGGGATGGTGATCATCACCACGAAGATAACCAAGCCGGCAATGACCTTATTGCGGTCGAAGAGCTTCTTTTCGACCTTCGGACGCTCGGCAAAAAACCCGAATTCGTTCTTGTAGTCGGCCATGTTATTCCTCTTCCTCCCCGGCTTCCTCCGCCAGTTCGCCAAAGCCTACCAGATCGCGGTCGCGCAGATCGGTGGTGCGCTCCAACTCATCCGGGAATATCAGGGCATTGCCCACCAACTCGGTGATGCCGGTGACCTCAACTTCCGGCACCCAGTACTGCAGCAGGGTGGGCAGGGTGGCCCGGTCCAGGGCGCAGATGCAGCCCAGGTGGTTCACCCCGTATTTCTCGTGCACAAACCGCACGGCGTTGGCCCGGGGAAAGCCGCCCTGCATGCGGAGTTCCATGTTCTCGTTGGCATTGATGCCGCTGGAGCTGCCGCAGCAAAAAGCCTTCTCCCGGATGGTGTTGGGGGGCATCTCCACAAAATTGCCCTCGGGCAACACGTTGTTGATGATGT
>CAIUXU010000568.1 GCA_903903205.1 uncultured Syntrophobacterales bacterium | reverse complement strand
GGCAGCAGAAACCCGATCGCCAGCAGGACCTCCTTGAGCTTGGCGTACATCCCCTCCAGCTCCTGTGCGCTGGCCAGCTTCGGCGCAAGCTCGCCATCATTTTCCACCCGGGCAATAAGCAGTTCGTAGCAGATGATCATCACCGCGTGGGAGAGGTTCAGCGACTTGAACCCCACGGTGGGGATCGTGACCAGGGTCTGGCAGAAGCGGAGGTCGTCGTTCGTCAGACCTGTGTCCTCCGGACCGAAGAGCAGCGCAATTTCATTTTGCTGCGACATGCCGACCACGATCTCGGCCATCCGGCGGGGGGGAACGACGGGACCACGCCCCGACCCATGCCGCGCCGTCGTTCCGACAACCCAGGAGAAACCCGCCAGCGCCTCATCGAGGGTGTCGCAGTGCTGGATGCCATCCACGATCTCCTTCGCCACATGGGTCGCCATCTGCCGGACCGCCTCATCGTCCAGGTTGCGGTTCCCGACGACAATCATCTTGCCGATCCCCATGTTCATTGCGCAACGCGCCGCGGAACCGACATTCCCGGGGAATTTCGGCCCTTTCAGAACGATTGTGATGTTATCGATATTTACCTTCATCCTTTTTTCCACCGTGCCGCGACAAACGCACCCGTCTCCCGCCCCTCTCCTTGCCGTTCGCTCCGGTCGAATGTTGACGGATCCTCCTCTTTGCCGAAATGGACCACCGTCCGGACAATGCCGGGAACGGATGTCGCCGCAAGAAGCTGCACGGGCGACCGGAAGAAAACCCGGTTGAAGATCGACTCCGGATCACGCCTGGCGTTCGCACTCCGTCTTGCGGCCCAGGGGCTCAGGCTGTTGAGCGTCGCCACGACAACCACCCCTCCGGGCCGCGTCACGCGGAACAGCTCCGCGACGGCCCGCTTTTCATCCGCAACAAATTCCAGCGCCGCGACGGAGACGCTCTTGTCAAAAGAGCAGTCGGCAAATGGAAGCGATGTCATGTCGGCCGTCACCCCGCTGTAGCGCAATGGCGGCCCCTTTTCCCCCGACGACAAGAGCATGGCCCCCCGTTCACCCTGAGCTGTGAGCTTGTCGAACAGTCGAAGGGTGGCTTTCTCCCCCGCGTACAAAAGCATCGCCGTCGAGATATCAAGACCGACGACCCTGGCCCCAACGGCAAGGATCGCCCGCGTGAAAAGCCCCGTCCCGCTGCCGGCGTCGAGTATCCGCTCCCCCCGACCCGGCCGAAGCAATTCCAGAATGAGTTTGGTCTCATATTGCAGGACCGCCTTCCCCACCGGGGTCTCGAACCAGCGGTCATAGCGCTCAGGCCAGTCGTCAAACAGTTGTTTCCCGGACATACCTCACTCCTCACCGATTTTCTTCCCGCCGTGTTTTATAGATGGTTCGCCTGTACGATGCAACGGGAATTTGGAGGGCGCCATGTCACCGCTATTGAGCAGATCCGGGATCCTCATTATTTCCCCTGTTTATTTCCCCTTGATATCCCCCTATTTTTTGTGTATGGTCTTCCTCAATCATCGTTCTAAAATTGTTAGCATTTACCAGATGTCTGGAAGGAGGAACTTTTAGTGACGACGTATGCTTCAAATCAACTTCACATGGTCCCGCTTGCCGAGCTTCAGCCCGATCCCGCACAGCCCAGGAAATACGTGGACCCACTGGCCCTCGAAGAATTGACCGCCTCCATAAGCCAGGTCGGGATCATCGAACCGATCGTCTGCCGGCAGGACCCGCAGACCAGCCTGGTCTATGTCGTGGCCGGAGAGCGGCGTTGTGCTGCAGCGCGGCAAGCCGGCCTCATATCCGTCCCCGCCGTCTTCATCGCAGGCGACAACCACGCCGAAATCGCGCTGGTGGAAAACCTTTTGCGCCAGGACCTCAATGCCGTTGAAGAGGCCGAAGCCCTCCAAAGGCTCATGGATGAGCACGCCTACCCGCAGGAACAACTGGCCAGGATCATCGGCAAATCCCAGGCCACCATCTCTCTCTCCCTCTCGCTCAACAAGCTCCCCCGGGAGATCCGGGATGAGTGCCGCCAGGACCCCGGTGTTTCACGCAATGTGCTGATCACGATCGCCCGGAAGAAACAGGACCGGAGCATGGTGACTGCATTCAAGAAATACCGTGATCAGCAGGCCAAGTTTGCCGCCCGTCAGGCAGGAACCTTAACATCTCGCAAGCGCACCAAGGCGGAGACCCTGACCAGCCAGGTCGGCGCCATGAAAGATAAAATCAGCGGTCTGGAGTTGCTCACCTTTGCCAAGACAGATCGAGAGATGGTCATGGAGGCCATGACCTCTCTGCAGAGTGCGATGAACGAGGCCTTTAACCGGGCAGCCCAGTGAGGTCATATTCCGAGGTGTAAATGAATGAGCCTGTCGATATATCGTTCATTATACCATAGTGATAAACCTTATTAATGCATTAATACGTCTCCCGCGGAGGGGTGGTCCAGGGGCGCTGCAGGGCCGGATGGTTGGGAGCCGATGAGCTGAAGGAATTGGCGAATAATCGCGACAGTAATATAAAATCAGTCCAATAGACAAGGAGGGATATTTATGCGATTGGTAACACGTTCCGATTTTGATGGGTTGGCATGTGCTGTTCTTCTGAAGGAGGTCGGCGTAATTGACTCACGGCTTTTTGTTCATCCCAAAGATGTTCAGGACGGTCTTATAGAAGTCTCTGAAAATGATGTCCTGGCCAATGTACCTTATGCAGAAGGGTGTGGCCTCTGGTTTGACCATCACTCCAGCGAAGAAGAGCGCCTTAAGTTGGGGGGAAAGTTTAAAGGGGCAAGCCGGTCAGCTCCCAGTGCTGCCAGAGTTATCTATGATTATTATGGCGGCGAGGAGAAATTTGGTCGTCTACAGGAGATGATGACCGCTGTTGACAAATCTGATTCAGGCCAGTTAAGCGTTGATGAAATAACCAATCCTCAGGGTTGGATTCTCCTATCCTTTGTAACGGACCCCAGGACCGGCTTGGGACGTTTCAGAGATTATCGTATCAGTAACTACCAACTGATGGATGATTTAATTGAATATTGTGGTAAAATTTCCATTGAAGAAATTCTCCAAATCCCAGACGTAAAGGAACGGGTCAAACGATATTTTGAGCAAAATGATTTGTTTAAGGAGATGATTCTAAAACATACCCGCACCGATGGCAATGTTATCATTACTGACCTGCGCGGGAAAGAGGTAACTTACAGCGGGAACAGGTTTCTGATTTATTGCCTTTATCCTGACCAGAATATCTCTGTTTGGCTAATCGACGGCAGGAACAGGCAGAATTGTGTTTTTGCAGTGGGCCACAGCATCATTAACCGATCATCCAAAACCGATGTGGGCTCTTTGATGCTTAAACACGGGGGCGGTGGCCATAAAGTAGTGGGCACTTGCCAGATCCCTTACGAAAATACAGACAAGGTCCTCAATGAATTGGTGTCAATCATGAAAAAGGACGGTTAAACAATCGACTAATACTATTTATGACCAGTGCTTGATGTGAAACTGCCAGGTTTCACATCAAGCAGCCGAAAGAATTTAGCACCACGTACGGCTAACCACTATCGTACTCCGGAGGGATTCTATGCTCGACCTGAACCAGGTGAGTAATGCGGCCAAAATCCTCGCCGAGGTTATCTCGATCACCGAACAGCTAAACATGCTTAAAGATCTTGACGCCATACTGGACCGCATCCTCATGGAAGTGCGCCGTCTGACCCGTGCAGATGCCGGGACCATTTTTCTGGCGGAAGAGGACAATCTGAAATTCAGCTATGTCCACAACGACACCTTCATGAAAGTGGGTGAGATAAACAAAGACATTTACACCAACTTCACCATCCCGATTAACAAAAGCTCCATCGTGGGCTACGTGGCCACGACCGGGGAGCCGCTGAACATCGACGACGCCTACAACCTTGACCCCTCCTTGCCTTTTCAGTTCAACAAAAACTTCGACGAGAAAACCGGCTACAAAACCAAGAGCATCTTTACCGTGCCTGTCAAGACTTCCCAAGGCGAGGTTGCCGGAGTCATTCAGCTCATCAACGCCAAGGACGCAGAAGGCCGCCCGGCCCCCTTTCCTCAAAATACCAGGATGTTCATGTCCATGTTTGCCAACACTGCCTCGGTTGCCATCGAGAGGGCCATCATGACCCGTGAGCTCATCCTGCGCATGATACGCATGGCGGAAATGCGCGACCCTGCAGAGACCGGCCCCCACGTTCATCGGGTGGGAGGCTATTCCGCGGAAATCTACCACCAGTGGGCGCTCAATAAAGGGGTAGATCCCAAAGAGATCAAAAAGACCAAGGACCTCATCCGGGTGGCGGCGATGCTTCACGACGTGGGTAAGGTGGGAATTTCGGACAAAATACTCAAGAAGCCGGAGAAACTTACCGACGAGGAATTCGCGATTGTAAAACTGCACACGGTATACGGTGCGCAGCTTTTTGCCAAGCCCACCTCGGACCTGGATACGATGTCGCGGGAAATCGCCATCGGCCACCACGAAAAGTGGTCCGGAAAGGGCTATCCCGGCCTGATGATCGACATGTGGTCCAAGCCGCCCCAGGTTGGCGCCCCCAAGCGAGGAGTGGATATCCCCTTGGTGGCTCGTATCGTTGCCCTGGCCGACGTCTTCGACGCACTCACCTCGCCGCGCTGCTACAAGGAGCCCTGGCCCGATGAGAAGATCATTGCGGTGGTCAAGGAGGAGAGCGGCAGCCATTTCGATCCTGAAGTGGTGGAATCCTTCCTGGAGATCTTTGATGTCATCCAACTGATCCGGGCCAAGTACACCGACGCCTTGCGCGAAGAGGAGAAACCGAAATAAACAAAAATGATGTGTCTAAATTCTTGCTTGCAACCACTGTTTCGCACGGTTCCGCTATGCCTGGTCTTGCTGTTTTTTTCAGCCTGCCACAAAGCTGGGCTACAAACTGAGGCTGGGTTGCCCTTGGTCCGGAGTCTGGAGAAAAAGATCGCGGCATCGGCGCCGCAACGTGTCAGCTTCGATTCCTTGGATCGCGACCCCGCGACTGGCAAGTCGGTGGTCATCCAGGCGTTGCTGTTTAAGCCCGAAGGCGCCGATTTTCGACGGTTGCCCGCCGTTGTTGCGATGCACGGATGCGGCGGCATGTACAGTACCGCGAAATCAAAAAGGGACACGCTCTCTATTCGCCACCAGACGATGGCTGACCTTCTCGTTTCCGAAGGTTATGCAGTACTCTTCCCAGACAGTTTTCGTTCGCGCGGCTTCGAGGAAATCTGCACCGTTGAGAACAAGAAGCGGACGCTCACGCAACAGCACAGGCGGCAGGATGCGCAGGGTGCGCTGGCTTGGCTGCAGCGCCGCGACGATGTGCTGCCGGAGCGCGTCGCGGTGCTCGGTTGGTCGCATGGTGCGAGTGCGGTGCTCGCTACAATCAACGCGAAACAGCCTGCCGTTGCCAACTGGCGGGATCGGGAGCCTCCCAGTCCCTATTTTCGAGCCGGCGTCGCATTTTATCCCGGCTGCAATGACTCGCTGAAGGCTCGTGGTGGTTATACACTCGCCGCACCCATCACGTTTTTCATTGGCGGCAGCGATGACTGGACGGCGCCAGGTCCCTGCGTGGATCTTGCGGCGAAGCTCTCCGCTGCGGGCGAAGCTGCAACGATCACCGTGTACCCGGACACTTATCACGGTTTTGACGGACCATCGACGCAACCGCGACACCGTTTAGAGGTGCCAAACGGGGTCAATCCAGGCAAGGGTGTAACCGTGGCGACCAATCCGGCAGCGCGAGATGACGCCTATGCGAAACTGAAAAAGTATCTGCGCGAACACCTCAAGTCTTGAGACACCGCAGTAACGCTTACATGTTCGGTGGCTGCAAGGGAGCCGTTTTCGCTACAGACAACTTCCGGCACTACACAAAACGTCGCCCTTGAAAATAGTGCTTGATTTCGGCTGGAAATAGATCGTATTGTTCTTTGAAAAGGAGGCTGCAGCGGAGGTGTGGAAGCATACGTTGAACGTCTGAGCGAGCCCTGTCTATCGCAGTTTGTTCAGGCACAGAAAGAGGCAAAATC
>CAIUXU010000567.1 GCA_903903205.1 uncultured Syntrophobacterales bacterium | reverse complement strand
CGACGAGATCCGTCGGGGCATTGCCGCTGCGGGTGTAATATGCGATGTTTTTGTCCAGGGCTTCGATGAATTTCCACCCCTCAGCGTCCCCATAGAGGGCCAGGAAGGAGAAACGCATCATGTTCGCGGTGCCGGAACTGAGAGGGGAGGGCATGAGGATCTCGCCCTTCCACTTCGGATCGGTGAGGTCCTTCCAGCTTTCCGGCATCTTGTGGCCGGATTTGGCGAGACGCTCCTTGTTGGCGACCAGGAGGAAGGAGAAGTTGCCGATATTGAACCAGTTTCCCTGCGTATCCCAAAATACATCCGGGACGCCCTTCCATGCCGGGGAGAGATAGGGAACGGTCCAGCCGCTCTTCTTGGCGAGGAAGCCCGTGGACGAACCGCAGCCGATGGTCATGTCCGCGTTAAAATTGGGGGCTTCGGCCTTCATGCGGGCTTCGATTTCCCCGAAGGACTGGAAGGTCTGGTTGACGGTGATTCCTGTTTTGTCCTTGATGAATTTGGCGATCTTGGCGTTGTTGTCCGGAGAGGTGCCCATGTAGGCATTGATATCTTCCGCAATGGCGCTGCCGGCAAGTACGACCGAGAAGATCGCGGCGACGGCGACTGCAATGAACTTTCCTTTCATGATATTCCTCCAATTAAATTTAATGCATTAAATGTTAACATCATGGCGGGGACACGAAGCGGCATCATGTCTCCGAACAGAAATCCTTGCCGTGTCACCCCCTTTCACATCCTGCTGACCGAGGGGACACCTTGCGGCACGATGTCCCCAATCCCCTATCCTGTTCCAGAACCCGGTCTGATCCATAGCAAAATCGCGACGGCCTGTCAAAGAGAGACATGCCTACAGGTTCGTAATGTTGATATGGATGAAAATCTGCCGTTTTTCCAGCTCGCGAAAAAACTCCTCCGGGTCAAAGGCGAACTCGGGCATGACGACGCCCGTCCGTTTCACCTTCCCTTTTGCAATCAGGGCCGTCGCGATCGCCATCGGAATTCCGACGCACCGGGTATAGGCCCGGAGCTTTTCCCAGCCCGCGACCGAACCATCCGAGGCCGGGTGCGTGTGCGTCAGGAGGTACCGGAGTTTCTTGCCGTCCTTTGTTCCCGTTACATCGATGTGCAGGGCGTATCCGTAGAGTTTCGTCTCCTGTCCCACCGGATACTGCATCAGATAGGCCGACACCGCATCCATGATCCCGATCTCGATTCCGGCAATTTTGATCTTGTCGTTTCGCAGAATTCCCCAGTCGTAGAGGGCCCGGACAAGCTGCATGTTTTGCGGCGGCCAGGTTCCGCGGACTTCGATCAGGCGGGCCTGCTTTCCCTGCTCCTCCAGGTAGGCGGCCACCGTCTTCGTCTCCGAATGGGGAATGATATATTCGGGATGCGTCCCGTAGGGGCCGGGAAGCTCCACGTCGAGCGGCCTCGCGAACGGGGGCACCTGGACGAACTGCCCATCCTCATACACCACACGGCCGGGAAGTTTCGGGTCATATTCGTAACTGGTGGTTTCCGTGATCGATGGCGAAAAGGCGATGGGGCGGAAGGCGCCGTGGCTGATCCGGACCGTGTCGATCGTGTCGAGGCGGTCAATTGCATACTTGGCCATCATGTCGGTGGTTCCGGGCGTCATGCCGAAACCGGGGACATGGGTCCGGCCGTGTTTCTTGAAGAGCGGGTCACAGGGATACTCTTCGCCAAAACCGTTCAGGTTGATCCCGTGACAGCCCGCCTCCGCGATGCAGGCGGTGGAGAAACCGTTCAGGGTGATCGTTGTCCCATCCATGACGATGTCGTAATCCTTCATGGTTTGCACGGCCGCGGCCTTGTTCTTGACATCGACCTTCTTGAAATTGACCCGCGGATCGTTGAGCCAGGCGACCACCTCCCGGCCTGCCTTTTCGTCATAATCTCCGATTGTGATCTCTTCGAAATCCGAAAACTGCACCAGATCCAATGCCGATTCGCGGCAGATCTTGCCGGCCCCGCCCAGACACAATACTTTCATGATGTAAGCTCCCTTTCTCGCCTGGTTATCAACGGTTGTTCAGTAGTTCGAACCCCCCTCCACCTCGCCAATGGCCTGCTCGATGACGTCGAGGGCCCCGTCCATCTCTTCCTGTGTGATCACGAGAGCCGGCCGAAGGGTGATCATATTGCCATCGATCGTCTTAAAGGCGACCCCCTTCTCCATGCACTTGAACAGAATGATCTCCGCCTCCCGGGTTGCCTTCTCTTTGGTTTTGCGGTCCCGGACAAGGTCGATGCCGATGTGGAGGCCGATTCCCATGACACAGCCGATAAGGGGGTGCCGGTCCGCCATCTCGTTTAGCCGTTCCAGCGCATGGGCGCCCAACCGGGCCGCATGGTCGCAAAGTTTCTCCTTCTCGATCACCTCGATTGCGGCCAAACCGGCCGCCGCCGCGAGCGCGTTCTTCTCGTGGGTGTAGTGACCGACGGAGCGGTCTTGGCAGGTGTTGTACTCCTCCCGGGTTACGATTCCCGCGAGGGGAACAATCCCGCCGCCGAGAGTCTTTCCGAGAACCAGGATGTCCGGTGTCAGGTAATGTTCGCTTGCGAACATCTTCCCGGTCCGGCCAAACCCCTCGATAATCTCGTCGAAGATCAAAAGAGCGCCATACTTCCGGCAGAGATCGCGGACACCTTCCCAGTACTGTTTGCTCGGCACGACTGGGTTTGCGGAAACCGGTTCGCCAATCACGGCGGCCATCTCCGGCTCCCGCCGCAGGACCAGTTCAATCTGCCGTAAGCATTCGGCATCGACATCGTCGGGATTCGTGAATCCCCAGGGATTGCGATAGTAATTGGGGAATTCCACATGAAAGGCGCCGGGTACCAGCGGTCCAATGCCGCCGTGAAAGTGCTCTTCGCCTCCCACGCCCGCCGCTCCGAAGCTGGCCCCATGGAAGGAGTCCCAAAAAGAGATTGTCTTGAAGTGACCGGTCACGAGTTTCGCCAGCTTCAGCGCCATCTCGATCGCATCCGTCCCTCCCGGACAGAAGAGGGTTCGACAGAGATCGCCAGGCGTAATCTCCGCCAGTTTCTTCGCCAGTCGAACGGCCGGGATGTTCGTGTAGCGCCGCGGGCAGAAGGTGAGCGATTCGTCCAACTGTCTCCGGACCGCCCGGACCACTTCGGGGTGGTTGAAGCCGGCGTTGTGGACGCCGTTGCCGTGCATGTCGATGTATTTTCGACCCGCCAGGTCCTCGATATAGATTCCCTGCGCGCGTGCAATCACGTTGAGAACGGGCGTGGAGAGGCTCTGGTGGAGGAAATACTTTGCATCCTCCTCAAACCAGTTTCTTGATTCGCCGGAGAGGTTCCGATCCCAGTACCTCTGCCGCGCCGGCGTGGTGTTGACATCCCCCTGCTCCGACTCCGGTCGATCACACGGTTCTCTGAACCCCTTTTTTGCCATGCCGGATTCCTTGCTGCAAAGTGTTTTTACGGCTACCTTTTATCCCTATGAAAAAGGAAGGTGTAGATCAAGGTAAAAAAAGTGATTTAATCCATAACAAAAGAAAAATTGACTTCACGGTGGTGGGGATGTTACGGAAAACAAATGGAATTTCATTTTTTGAAGGAGGATGGAAGGCATGGAAAAACTTCACCGGTCGGAAGGCGATATCAACATTTCCCCGCGGCGGAAGAAGTGGCAGGATGAGAATCTGAATGCCGAAACGAGGGTGCTGCTGGCGGAGGACGAAAAATACTTCCTCAAGCAGTCCCTCTCCACCCCCTGCCTGAACGCCATGCGCGCCTGCGACGGGATCTGGATCGAAGACCTCCAGGGGCGGCGCTACATGGATTTCCACGGAAACAACGTCCATCAGGTCGGCTTTGCCAACCCGGCCGTGATTGCCGCAATCAAGGAACAGTTGGACCAGCTCCCCTTCTGCACCCGGCGCTACACGAACCGGGTTGCCGTCGATCTCGCAAAAAAACTCGCCGAGATCGCCCCGGGAGATTTGAACCGCGTCCTCTTCTGTCCCGGCGGGGCCGAGGCGATCGGTATGGCCTTGAAACTCGCTCGGATCGCGACCGGCCGCCACAAGACCATCTCCATGTGGGATTCGTTTCACGGGGCCTCCCTGGATGCGATCTCGATTGGCGGCGAAGCGATCTTCCGACAGGACATGGGTCCGCTGTTGCCCGGAACGGAACATGTGCCGCCGCCTGACGAATACCGCTGCATCTATGAATGCCGCGGCCGCGGCGGCTGCGACATGATGTGCGCCCGCTATGTGGAGTACGTTCTGGAGAAAGAGGGGGATATCGCCGCGGTGATCGCCGAACCGATCCGGAGCACCCCCTACATCCCGAAGCCCGAATACTGGCAGATCATCCGCAAGGCCTGCGACCGCCACGGGGCACTCCTGATATTCGACGAGATTCCCCACGCCCTCGGTCGGACCGGCCGGATGTTCACCTGCGAAAATTTTGATGTGGTTCCCGACATGCTTGTCATCGGCAAAGGACTTGGCGGCGGCGTCTTTCCGATGGCGGCCCTGATCGCCCGCGAGGGCCTCGATGTTGCGGGCAACCGCGCCCTCGGCCACTACACCCACGAGAAGAGCCCGGTGGCCTGCGCCGCCGCGCTGGCCACGATCCGCTATATCGAGGAAAATCATCTGGCAGAACATGCCCGTGATCTCGGGCAGCACGCCCTCGGGCGGATGGGCGAAATGATGGAACGCCATCCGCTGATAGGCGATGTCCGCGGCCTTGGGCTTTTTCTCGGTATCGAACTGGTGAAAGACCGGAAAACGGGCGAGCGGGCCATGGAGGAAGCGGAGGCGGTGATGTACGCCGCCTTGAGTCGGGGGCTTAGCTTCAAACTCACGATGGGCAACATCCTCACGCTGACACCGGCGCTGACGATCACCCGGGAGGAGATGGACCGGGCGCTGGACATTATCGATGCGTGCTTGGGCGAGGTCGAAAAGGGTGTCTGACCGGTCGTTCAAGAAAGTCCTCCATCCCCGCTTCCCTCATCATCAACAACGCTTGACAAACGTTTAAAGACAGGACATAAAACGCGACGAGCCAATATATCTTAAAATGGATAATACAAAATAATGAATCTCAATCAACTGAAGATCTTCTACCAGGCTGCAAAGCATGGAAGTCTGAGCGCGGCGGCGGAAACCATGTTCATCACCCAGCCGGCCGTCACGAAGGGGATCCAGCGTCTTCAGGAACACTACGAAATCAAGCTTTTCAACCGTTTTGGCAGAAAAATGGTCCTTACGGATGCAGGGGAGGTGCTCTACGGCATCGCCGAATCGATCTTCGAGATGGAGAACCAGGCGGAGGAGAGCCTCCGGGATTTTCAGCAGCGCAAACGGGGCTTCATCCGGATCCTTGCAAGCGAGAGTTTCGGTTCCTACTACCTTCCTTTCATCGTGGACCGGTTTTGCATGGTTCACCCGAGGATCCGGATTTCCGTGGAAACACTGCCGACGGATCTGATTGTGGAGAAGACGGCGACGCTTTCAAACGATCTTGGTTTCATCTCCTACCCTGTGCCACACAAAAAGCTGCTCGTGCGCGAGGTTCTGGAGGACAGTTACCAGATCATCGTTCCGCCGGGGCACCCCCTCGCGCCGAAACCGGTTATCGAACCGGCGGACCTGGCCGGTCTTGCGCTCATCGTCCACGAGCAGGGTTCGGCCCCCCGCAGGAGCATCGATGATTACATCCGGAGGCACGGTATCCATGTTTCGATCCCCCTTGAACTTTCCAACAACGAAGCCATCAAGACCGCCGTGGAGGAGGGGGTGG
>CAIUXU010000566.1 GCA_903903205.1 uncultured Syntrophobacterales bacterium | reverse complement strand
GAAATAATATAATCCGTATTGATATGATCCCCAAAGATGTGGGCAATCCCTTCTAATCTCATCGTCCAATCCTCCTTCGCTGCCGCAATCGGGTTATGTTAAAAATAGGGTCTCGGATCTGCAATCTTCCCTTCCAGGACGCTCGCGGCCACGGTTGCGGGAGAGGCAAGATAGATGAATCCTTTTGGATTCCCAAGGCGGCCCTGAAAGTTGCGGTTCGCCGTTGTGATCGCAACCTCATCATCGGCCAACAGGGCATAGGCCGAACCGCCCGAGCAACCTGCGCAACTGGGAGATTTGATGTGCGCGCCGGCATCAATAAGCGTTGATACAAGGCCCTCTTCCAGAGCCATCTTCATCACTTCCCTGGAGCTCGGAACGACAAAAAACCGGACCCCCGGCGCTATCGTTTTTCCTTTCATCATCTTGGCTACAATCCGCAAATCCTCAATCCGGGCCGCCGTACAGGTTGAAAGGTTCCCCTGATGGATGGGAGTCCCAAGCACCTCTTCCAGCGGGGCTCCGTTATCGACGCGGTGGGGCTTTGCCACATACGGAGAAAGGTTGGAAACATCAAAGGTCATTTCCTTTGCGTAGCGGGCATCCGGATCAGGCAGCAGAGGGGTGAATGCCCGGACAGGGTTTCGCCGGTTGACCCAATCCATGGTGGTCTGATCCGGGGCGACCATGCCGGCTTTCGCGCCCATTTCGATCGCCATGTTGGTCATGGTGAATCGGGCATCCATCGACAGCTTATCCATCACCGGCCCGGTAAATTCCACCGCCTGATACGTCGCTCCGTCCGCTGTGATGGACGCAATAATGGAGAGAATGATATCTTTTGCAAAAACACCCTGCGGCAGCGTCCCGATAATGTTCATTTTTATCGTCTCAGGCACCATGAACCAGAGCTTCCCGGTAATCATGGCCACCGCCATATCCGTGGATCCGACACCCGTTGAAAATGCCCCGAGTGCGCCGTAGGTGCAGGTGTGGGAATCAGCGCCCACCACCAGATCCCCCGGCAGAACGTGTCCCTTCTCCGGCATCACCGAATGGCAAATGCCTTCTCCCTCGTACAAAAAACCACCCATCTCTTTTTGAAAGTTGCGCATTTTTTGCTGGGCCGATGCATGTGCCGCGCCCGGCGCCGGATAGTGATGCTCGATCATCTGGATAACCTTTTTGGGGTCACACAGTTTGGTCCCGTTCATCTTTTTAAAAACATCCAGAGCCATTGGGCGATTGGCATCGTGCGTCATCATGGCATCGAGATCCGCAACGATGATCTCACCCGGTGTAACTTCATGCCCTGCATGCCTGGAAAAAATCTTTTCCGCCAATGTCATTCCCATGATTTCCCCCTTTATCGGTATCCGTTAATCGCCAGATGATTGGTTCATTGCAAGCTTTGATTTTTTGTCATTCCTGTCATTGCGCGCTTTTCAAGGTCTCCCTCGCTGGGGCGACAATGGGTAGGCGTCTAGCAGGTTATGCGTAAGAAGGCAACCGGAATCCGCCTCTCCCCTTGACCCCGTTTACGTTGCATGGTATTCGTTTTCGCGGAGGAGTCGATGCCGATCTACGAATATGAATGCGCGGCCTGCGGCCATCTCTTCGAGCGGATCATGAAGGTCGGGGAGACGGAACCGGCTTGCCCCGCCTGCGAGGCGAAGGAGACGAAAAAACGGGTCGCCTCCTTCCGGACCAACGCCTGGTCCACCTTCCTCGACGGAATGGAAAAGCGAATGAAGAGGGATTAAGGGAGCAGCCATCGAGAAGATACACGGCAACCTGACCGGCCTCGCGCCGGCCGAGATCAAGCGGATTGGACAGCTCTACCGGCGGCGAATCCCGCCGGAGCGGATCGTCACCCACGACCTGGCCCGTGAACTCACGGAGCTATCCCGGGAGATCAACCGCCAGATCGGCGTTCTGATCACCCGTCGCGGCGAAGTGGCTTATGTGATCGTCGGATCGCACCACAACATCCTGATTCCCAGCCTCGAAGGTTTCCGTTCCTCCTCCCGCCGTTTCAGGGGGCTCCGGCTGATCCACACCCATCTCGCCGGCGAGGAGCTTACCACCGACGACCTCACCGACCTTGCGCTCTTGCGCCTCGACCTCGTCTGCGCCATCGACGCCGGCGATGACGGCCTGCCCGGGCTTGCCCGCGCCGCCCATCTGATCCCCGAAAACCCGGAGGGGCGATACTGGCAACCCCTTGATCCGCAGCGCCCCGGTGAGATGGACCTCGATTTTACCGCCTTCGTCACGGCCCTCGAAGGGGAGTTCACCAAAAAACAGACGACGCGCAAAGTGGAGGCCGTTGATCGCGCGATCCTCGTCCGCGTTGAAACGAAATCCTTTTCCGACGGCGAGGAGTCGATCACGGAGCTGCGGGAACTCTGCCGCACCGCAGGCGTCGAGGTGTTCGATGCCGTCATCCAGCGTCGGCCCGAGGTGGATCCGCGGTTCCTGATCGGCAAGGGAAAACTCTCGGATCTCGTCATCCGCGCCATGCAGATGGATGCGAACCTGCTCATCTTCGACCACGAACTGACCGCCGCCCAGATCCGCTCGATCGCCGATTCCACCGAGCTGAAGGTGATCGACCGCACCCAGGTGATCCTCGACATCTTCGCCAAGCGCGCCCACAGCCGGGAGGGAAAGATCCAGGTGGAGCTGGCCCAGCTCAAGTACCGCCTCCCGCGGCTGACAAGCCAGGACGCGGGACTCTCCCGTCTGGCGGGCGGCATCGGCGGCACCGGCCCCGGTGAAACCAAGCTGGAGGTGGACCGGCGGCGGACCCGCGAGCGGATTCACCACCTCGAAAAAGATATGAAGAACATCGAGAAGGCAAGGGGCCAGCGGCGCGGCCGCCGCGACCGGGCCGGCCTCCCCGTCATCTCGATCGTCGGCTATACGAATGCCGGCAAATCGACGCTCCTGAATGCGCTAACAAAAAGCGACGTCCTCACCGAGGATCGCCTCTTCGCCACGCTCGACCCGAAGAGCTCACGCCTCCGCTTCCCCCGCGACACCGAAGCGGTGATCACCGACACGGTCGGTTTCATCCGCGACCTGCCGAAGGAGCTCGTCGCCGCCTTCCGGGCGACGCTCGACGAACTCCAGCAGGCGGACATCCTCCTCCACGTAATCGACGCGGGCAACCCGGCCTTCGAGGCGCAGATCACGGCAGTCGAGAAGATCCTTCAGGATCTGGAGCTGATCGAGAAACCAACCCTGCGGGTTTTCAACAAGATCGACCGTGTAACCGACCGGGCGCTTCTCGAAACCCTCTGCGCGCGTTTCGACGCCGTCGCCATCTCCGCGCTTTCTCCCGCGACACTTCCCCCCCTGATGGAGCGGCTGGAGGCGATGATTGCACTAACGAATGTCATCCCCGAATGGTTGTGCTAACGAATGTCATCCCCGAATGGTTGTGCTAAAGAATGTCATCCCCGAGTGCTCTTATCGGGGATCTGGTTTAAAAGAATAATCCCGAATGGTTGGATTTATATTTTGATTTGATCATGTAAAACCAGATCCCCGATAGGAGCACTCGGGGATGACAAAGAGGAGGGGCACTCGGGGATGACAAAGAGCAGGAGCACTCGGGGATGACAAAGAGCAG
>CAIUXU010000565.1 GCA_903903205.1 uncultured Syntrophobacterales bacterium | reverse complement strand
TGTCGCGGATCTCCTGGCCCTCTGTTTCGAGAAGCGAGGGGGCATCCTCAATGAGCATGCTGGGGCAGAATGGCTGGTACCAGACCCTTTTTTTGAGCAGGAGGTTGAGGCGGTCCTTGAGCGCCCGGTTGTCGGGGCGGGCCAGGATGCTCCTGTGCCCGAGCGAACGCGGCCCGATCTCCATACGCCCCTGGAACCAGAGGATGATCTCACCGGCGAGGATGAGCCGCGCCGCCTCCGCCGCCGGATCTTTCAAAAAATAACCTATTTCCCCCTCGGAAAATAGGTTTCTGTCCCTATTTATTGCGGGACCGAGATAGAGGTCCGGAAGGCGGCAGGCCGTCGCGCCGTGCAGCGTTCGGTTGGCGGCAAGGGCCGCCCCGATTGCGAGCCCCCCGTCACCCATGTGGGGAAAGACGAAAAGCCTCTCCATACCGGGCAGTTCGGCGAGCCGCATGTTCATTTTGATGTTGGAAAAGACCCCTCCCGCAACGGCCAGCCGCTTCATTCCCGTCCGTTCGAGCGCCTCCCGGACCAGAGCGACGACGCTCTTTTCAAGAACCCGCTGGGCCATGAAGGCGAACTGCTCCGATGGGTACCGCCAGAGGATCGCCTTAAGCGCCCGGAACATCTCCGTTGCGTTGTAGGGAGAGACGATATCGAGACCCCTCACACCGATGATCCCCAGCATCGGGTTTTCGGCGTCGGGGATCGGGTAGGCAAAGTTGGCCAGCGCCATCACTTTCCCTTCATCTTCCAGTTCGCGCATGTTCATCAGGTTCGTCACGTGCTCGAAGAAGATCCCGAGTGATCGGCCGGCGGGCAGCGCCGCCAGGCGCGTGAGCTCGCCTGCCTTCCATGTCCAGATCGAGCCGCAGAGACCGTCGCCGACGCCGTCGAGCGTCAGGACGAGCGCCTCGGGAAAGCCGCAGCACATTGCGGCCGCTGAAGCATGGGCGGCGTGGTGATCGACCAGCTCCAGGCGGTAGTCCGCAAAGCCGATGGTCTTCAACTGTCCTTCCAGGTAAATGCGGCTCAGCGCGCGGGAGAGGGGGTTGGGCGCCAGCTCCGTGAAGCGGTACTTGAAGGCCTTCTTGAAGGGGTCAGTCTGGCGGGGGGCCATCTTTCGGCGGCGGATGAGGTAGTACTGCTCCTTGAGTCCGGGGAAGAGCCGTGTCAAGGTCTTGGCCGGGTCGGTCGTCGAGGCGGCGACGGTTGCGATATCGCCGGTGGCGAGGCCAGTGGCATTCAGACATGCTTCTATGGACAGAAACGGGAAACCTACCTCTAACTTGCGGCGCGTGAGCCGCTCTTCGTTGACCGCGAAGAGGATTTCATCGCCTCTGGTGAGCGCCGCGCCCGCGTCGTGTCCATCCCAGATTCCCAATACAGTTCGATCATTCAAAGCCAACACCTTTTGCAAAAATAGCGACTCAAGCCCTGTTATCAACCGATCCAGCTCAGGAAACGGCGCAGAAGGGGTGTGAGGCCGGCGACGGCGCCCGGTTCCGCCATCGAAATTACGCGTGCCGCCGCGGCCGGTCGCAGGTAGAAGCGGCGGAAGGCGTAGCGGCGGAAGGCGTCCACCTCCTCCGCGGATAGTCCCGGCAGCGCCATTGTAGCGCTGCTCTGAGAAATGGCCAGAGGAGAGGCCGGTGCGGAAAACGAGGGCGCCGCCGCCGGCTTCGAGACAGGCCCTCCGATTCCACCCTTCAGCCAGCCCTTCGCGACCGCTTCGTCATAAAGGGCGGTCCCGGGAAATGGCGCAGCCGCGTAGAACTGGGCGATATCGAGCGGGAGCGAGAGCGCGAAGGCGAGGGTCTCGGCCATCGTCACTTTGGTCTCGCCGGGGAGGCCGAAGATGAAATGGCCGGCCGTCCGGATCGCCAGCCGGTGTGCCATCTCGACGGCTGCGCGGGACTGGGCCGCAGTGATCCCTTTGCCCGAGGAGGCCAGGATCGCGTCATTTGCCGACTCGATACCATAGCTGATCATCCAGAGCCCCGCTTTCTTCATTATGGAGAGGGTCTCTTCGTCAATCGTGTCCACGCGGCTGTTGCAGGTCCATGAGACTTTCAGCCCTCGCGCCAGGATCGTTCGGCAGAGCTTGCGGACGTAGCTGCGATCGGCGGTAAAGGTGTCCGCCCAGATGAAATACTCCCGGATTCCGAAACGTGCGACGTTGTCGGCGATCTCTTCGACCACACGTTCGACGGGCCGGCGACGAAGGCGGTGTCCATAGTAGAGGGGCGCTGTGCAGAAAGTGCAGCGCCAGGGACAGCCGCGGACCGGCGCCACGATCAAGAACCGCCGTCCTTTGAGGGGGAGCCGGTAGCGGTCCAGGTCGAGGCCGTCCCAGGCCGGAGCGGGGATCGCATCCGGATCGAGCGGCTGGGCGTCCGGGTTGTGGCAGATCGTGTTGTCGTCCGCGCCTCTCCAGGAAATGCCCCGGATATCTGCGTATTTTGAGAGGTTTTTCCGGTATCGTCCCCCTCCGCTTCTCGCGTCTGCCGGCGTACCGTCGTTTGATTCATCGATCCCGACCTGGCCGAGGTCACGGATCACTCCCTCCGGTTCCCCGTGGATGACGACGTCCATGGCCTTCTCTGTCAGCGCTTCCTCCGGACGGACCGAGACATGGGTTCCCAGGACGGCCGTCACCGCCTCCGGCGCGTTGTCGCGCACAAGCCGTGCGAGGCCAAGGTCGAACCCGAGCGTCGGCGTGCCAGTGCTCCAGATTGACAGTGTGGGACGGAGGGCGCGAAGGTCTGCGGCAAGCGCGTCCACGCCGAGTCCTGCAGCCGGGTAGTCCCGAAGTGTCACGCGG
>CAIUXU010000564.1 GCA_903903205.1 uncultured Syntrophobacterales bacterium | reverse complement strand
CCGGGCGCCATCGGGACCACGATCCGAATCGGTTTGGTCGGATAAGATTGGGCGAAAGCCTCAAGGGAGGAGACGGCGATTGTGGCTGGTATCAACGCTGCACAAAAAACGCTCATAATACGAATACCTATGTGCACTTTGCGTAGAATCGTTATCATCGTTTTTCCTCCTCCGGTTAGGTTAAGCAACGGTTTGTTTGATTAGGTCAGATATTTTATTTTGTTTCGACGGGTGGGACTATAGGGGGGCTGTTTTGGCTTGTCAAGGGATATTTCGCGCCTATGGCACTCTGTTATTTGCCTTTGTTTTCAAATGGAAGCCGGATCGGCGGGGCTTCAAAAAGCTTCAGGAATAGCGCAAACGACACCGCATTGCCTTTGGGATAATCAAAGCTTGCCAGGGTGGCGACGGGACTTCGCAGTTTCCCGAGCATCTCTTTCCATTTCAAGGAGTTGGCATGAACGAGCAGATCGAGATTGTTGGACAGGCTGGGTGTGATTTCCGCTACGCCACGGCGCACATGGATCGTGAAAGCCTCGCCTGTATCGGTGAATTGGATGCCGACCCGCTTATCGATATCGGCGCTTGCCTTCGGATCAAGGTTGATCGCCATCTGATCGAAGAAAAATGGCAGGGGGAAGCTCTGAACCATTTGCAGGTCCGGTTTCGGCCGGATCGTTGCGACAAATTTATCGCGTATCTCCATGGTCTCCGTCAAATAGTAGTGGCGGGCGTTGGCGTTGCTTTCCCTTTCCCCCAGCAAGGTCAGGGCCTTGATCCGGATGGCGCGCGCCTCGGTGTTTTCGGGATTCAGGCGAATGGCGTAACCGGAAAGCACAAGGGCCGCCTGCGGGTTTCCTTTTTCGACATACCTCTTCGCATGGTCAAGAAGCCCGGCCTCGCCCCCGGAAATATCGGCAATCATTTGCGCCTGCTCTTTCACAGGCAGCGGCTGAAGATCCGCCGAATCGCCGCTGAACCAGCCCATGGTTCCGCTCTGCATGGCACGGGCCGACCACGAGACTTTCCCATAGAATTCCTGCAAGTAGGGCTGTTTGGCCAGATGGGCGGGCAATATGACGTTGTCCGCGAGCTCATCGGGCGTCATCCCCTGATTTATCCCCCGGAGCGACTGGTCATGGACGTACTGGATCGCGTCCCGGTAATCGGTTGCGATCTGGTAAACCACGGCGGCCCCGGCGATCGGCTTTCCGTGCGACGGAACGAGATATTCGGGCCGCAAAGCGCGGATGATGTCCACCGAACGGTACCAGTTTTTAAGGCTGCGGAACCAGGTTCCGCGGATCGTATAGAGGTTCGGAAAGGACTTGTACAGGTTGTCGCCGCAGAGCAGGATCTTTCGCTCCGGAAGCCAGACATAGATCTGATCGTCCGTTTCTCCCGGGGCGTGGATCAGCTCGAAGGAAATACCCGCAACATTCGCTTCCAGGCGGTCGTGGAATGTCTTTGTGGGCTTGATGTAGCCCAGGGTGGAATCGGGGCCGAAGCCCATGAATGGCCCGATTCCGACATTGATCATCGACTTTTTGTCCAGGAAGTTTCCATACATCCGCATGCTCCTGGACCCGTTCATCGGAGCCGTTTCGCCGACAGCGCGCAAAACGCTTTCGTCAAGGCTTTCATGGGCGTATATCGTCGGCGCTTCCTTTCCGGCAAAGGCCGAGGCGCCAAAGATATGGTCGGGGTGAAAATGGGTATAGATGATCGCCTTCAGCGGAAGGGGGGTTAATTTTCGGAGATCGTTCCAGACCTCGTTCCCCTCCTCAATGGTCGTCATCGTATCGACGATGATGACGCCATCCTTTCCAACCAGCATGATGACATTGGCGATCCCGTAGCCGACGGCGGAGTAAACGCCATCGGTTACCTTATAAATTCCCTTCTCAAATTCCTTTGATTGTTCTTCCAGCTTCCGGTTTTCGGCAACACGAGGCAGCCCCGTCTCCGCCTTTTGGCAGGCGCCAAGAAGCAGCACAAGAATGGAGAAAAGGATGCCGCCCAGGATAGCCCTTTTG
>CAIUXU010000563.1 GCA_903903205.1 uncultured Syntrophobacterales bacterium | reverse complement strand
TTTTCGACCGGAAGATGATGTTCAGGGCCGTTTCGATGGCGCCGAAGATCATCGCTGAAAACCAGATTAAACTAACGATTCCCGCCCAGCCGAGTAGCTCTTTCTTTCCTTCGATCTGACCGAACTGTGTCAGCAGGGCGCCCGAGAAGGAGGGGATAAACTGGCGGATTCCCTCGAGGAGCTTTTTTTGTATCCCCGGATCGGCGCCAAAGGTTTGGCCGACCAGCAGCAGGGTCAGGATGAACAAAGGGATGATCGACAGGATGGCGTACAGCGCGATGGCGGCGGCCTGGTTTGTGTCGCCGTTTGTTCGATAGTTGCGGAGGGTGTCGAGAAGGATTTCCCAAGCTGAGGCGAAACGGAGGCGGATGACGCCCAGCGTCGCCTTTTTCCCGCCTTCGTTTCGGCTCGGATTCATCATATCACTATGTTTTCATCACAGTGCGAAGCGCTTCAATTGCCGTTTCGATATCGGCTTCACCGATCCCGTGGTGGGTGAGCATCCGGAAGCGGGCCGGCCCCGGATGTGAAAGCAATACCCCATTTTCTTTGAGGCGCGCCATGAATTCGTCATCGGTGAAGCGACGATTGATGAGATCGATATAGAGGATGTTCGTCCGGACGCGGTCCGGTTCGGTGGCCAGCCCTTGAATTGTTGAGATTCCTTCGGCAAGACGACGTGCATTCGTATGGTCTTCCGCAAGGCGTTCGACCATCTCTTCCAACGCGACAATCCCCGCAGCAGCGATGATTCCGGCCTGACGCATTCCGCCGCCCAGCATCTTCCGGATCCTGCGGGCGCGTGCGATGAATTTTCCATTTCCGCAGATCACGGAACCCACGGGTGCGGCGAGTCCCTTCGAGAGACAGACGTTTACAGAATCGATTCCCCGGGTCAATTCCCGGACATCCACGCCGAGGGTGATGGCGGCGTTGAAGATCCGGGCGCCGTCGAGGTGGACGAAAATACCTTGGCTTTTTGCGAGCTTAACGACGGCGGCGGTATAGTCGGGCGTCAACGCCGCGCCGTAACAGCGGTTGTGGGTATTTTCCAGGCAGATGAGGCGCGTCCTCGGGAAATGGATGTTCTCGCTGCGGATGGCGGCTTCGATCTGATCGAGTCGCATGGTCCCGTCCGGCAGGTTCGGGACGGTGTGAGGGAAGACGCCGCCCAGCGCGGACATGCCGCCGGCCTCGTTCAGGAAGATGTGCGAGCAGTCACCCAGGATCGCCTCTTCGCCTCGGGCGCAGTGCGTGAGCATGCAGGTGGCGTTGCCCATTGTGCCGCTTACGACCAGAAGCGCCGCTTCCATTCCCAGCCGTTCGGCCGTCATCGCCTCGAGGCGGTTGATGGTAAGGTCCTCGGTAAAAACGTCGTCGCCGAGATCGGCGTTAAATATCGCTTCGCGCATGGCCTGCGTGGGCAGGGTTACCGTGTCGCTTCGCAGATCGATGATGGACATGATGAATCTCCAATGATTTGTCGATGGCTACCAGTACCAGTCGGGTCCGACCCCCATGTCGGTCTTGACCTCCTTGACGCCCTCGACGCTCTTTGCCATGTCGGCAATCGCGTTAATCGCTTTCATCGAAGAGGCCCCGCCGGAAATGGTCACTCTCCCGGCATCCGCATTTACAGTCATATTCGTAACCATGATCTGGCCGTTGATCGCCAGGGCGGACCACACCCTGCTGCTGAGAATCATATCATTCAAAGCTTTTTGAGACTCCGGCGTGGGTTTGAAGGTATCCATGCCGGCCATGTGGACGATCGCTCCACTTGCTACATCGATGCTCATGTGTTCAAGGTTGAACAGAACATCATAGAGGGCGGCATCCTTCCACTCCACGCCATAGAGAAATCGCGTCCATTTGTCGCGCTGCTTGTCAATTTTCTGGATGAAAGTGATGGCTTCATCGCGGCCGAGGTGCTTCCGCGCCATGGCGCCTTTGATCCGAAACTCCATATCCGCGATCACACGTACGCGAAGGATATGGGAGATGGGACCAAGCATCAGATGTGCTACATGTCCGTGATAAACAAGGTTTTCTCCCTTAATGTGTTCCATGAGCACGGAGGAGAATACTTTGATATAGGAAAGGCGCTTTCCGTGAACTTGCTGCCAGAAAGGCGGCGGCTCATTCATTGCTGCCGTCAGCTCTTTTTCCGAAATCCCATATTTCCCGACAGTCTCCCGAACGGTCTCCTCCCGGCTGAGGCAAGGATAACCCAATTGGTTGGCCACATGCTCGGCAAGAGCCTTTCCGCCGCTTAAAGTGCCTCGAGAGATCATGATGATTGCCATGGTGTTCCTCCAATCCCACGATGTTGACTGTTGAAATACAAAACGGCGGTCTTTGGCGTCCGGAACGAACCGGCCCAAACTTTCCCGCCTGCCCTGCTTAGGGACAGCTACTGGGGCGCCGAAGGCGAAACCGACGCCTTGAATTTTCTTTCGACGCCCCGCGTAACAAAGGTCAGGGCGGCTGCCAGCGTCAGGGCGACCGCCGCGATCATGTATGCGCCATTGTAGCCCCCGGCCCCGGTGGCAGCTTTTTCTGCCTCAAAGAGCTTTCCTGCCAGAAGTGGGAATACGAACCCGCCCACACCCCACGCGGTAAATACAAGCCCGTAATTGACACCGAAGTTTTTGAGGCCGAAGTTGTCTTTCACGGCGGACGGGAAGACGGAGAGGCATGCACCGTAGTTGAAGCCCAGCAGCATCGAGATGACCATGAATGCTGCCATGTTGGTGAGTCCGGTTCTGAGCAGCATCATCAAGGCGGCCTGGAACAGGAAGATAATACACATGGTCCACAGACGGCCGATTTTGTCCGAAAGCATTCCGGCGATGATGCGCCCGGAGGCGTTGCCGATTGCGAGGAATGCAACCAGGATGAATCCGGCCTCGATTTTCCCCAGTTTGGCGATGGTCGTGACATTGCCGATGATCATCAGGCCTGCGCCTGCCCCACATGCCAGCATGATCCAGAGAAGGTAGAAGAGCGGGGTCTTCAGCAGTTCTCCGGGGTTCACGTTTATCGGAGGTGCGGTCGGCGTCGGCGCAGAACCAGTTGCCGCAGGCTTTTCCGACCGGTAACCCGGAGGGGGAACGTGGAGAAACTGTGACAGGAATGTAACCAGGATGAGGAATCCAATCCCGAAGAAAAGGAGTGTCCGGTGTATGTTGCTTTCCTTCATCGCAAGAAGTTTGGCATCCGCAGCCTGCTTTGCCAACTTCTTCGCGGCCACGGTCGCCAGAGCGTTCTGTATGCCGGTTTTCTGCGGGACCATCTCAACCTTTGCCAAGAATTCCCGTGCGCCTTTTACTTCCGCCTCCGCGACCGTCTGGGCCGTAATGAGTTCCTGCAGGGCCGCCCGCGGTTTGCCTGTGAGGTCGTATCCTGTGATGTAGTTGGCGAGCGGTGAGATGTACACCGATGCGAGACCGAAGCCGGCAACGACAAGGCCAGCAATCAGCCCGGTCATTCGGGCGGGGAACCATTTTACGGCAGGCGGTGTGGCCGACGCATAGCCGAGCCCGATCCCGGCCCCGGCCAAAATACCGAAGCCCAGGACGTACCACAATACGCTGGTCGCAAAGCTCGCAAGGATGCAGCCGAGCCCGGTCAGGATTCCTCCGACCGTGGCCACCCACCGGGGTCCGATCTTGTCCTGAAGCCGGCCTGCCGGCACCATCATCACCGCGAAAACGATGCAGGCGATGGAATAGGGTAACGCCTTGTCCGCGTCGTCCCAACCCCATTCGGAGGGAATGGCTTTTTTGATGACGCTCCAGGCATAGAGAACCCCGAGCGCCATGTTAACACCCATCCCTGCAAAGGTGACCGTCCAACCCTTAAACATGGCCTTTTTTGTCATGCAAGTAGACCTCCATGATTGGCGCCGCCCCGGGCGCCACGGTTCTGCAGAGTTGATCCCCTCTCCTTTTCGCCGGGAAACTATAAGCAGAACTGATTTGTGTGTCAAGGAGATAGTGGCATTTAAAAACGGTTGCAAAACCCGGATTCATACGGTAGTTTTGCGACCATGAATTTTGTCAATCGCATTCTTTTGATCTGCATCGCACTCCTGTGTATGGCCATCATGTCGTGCGGTCCGAAGGAGCCGGGGCGCGCCCCGGCGGGAAGCGCCGCCGCCACCCCAGCCTATGGGGACATCCTGGTGGAAGGGTCTATCGGTGACGCATCGAATCTCATTCCGCTCCTTGCTTCTGATTCCACCTCCCACGGGATCGCGGGGCTCATCTTCAACGGCCTTATCAAATACGACAAGGATATCCGCATTGTGGGAGATCTGGCCGAATCATGGGATGTATCCAAAGACGGCCTCGTCATCACCTTTCACCTGCGCAAGGAGGTGAGATGGCACGACGGAACCCCCTTTACCGCAGCAGACGTTCTCTACACCTACCAGGTCACGGTTGACCCGAAGACGCCTACGGCTTATGCAGGCGACTTTCTGAAAGTGAAGAAGGTCGAGGTCCTCGACGACTGGACCTTCCGGGTAACCTACGACAAGCCGTTTGCTCCCGCGCTGATGAGCTGGTCGGTCGGCATTCTGCCGAAGCATCTGCTGGCCGGCAAGGACATCACCACCTCTCCGCTCGGTCGGCGCCCGATCGGCACGGGGCCCTACAAGTTTAAGGAGTGGGTGACCGGCCAGAAGATCGTTCTTGTCTCCAATCCCGACTATTTTGAAGGACGGCCCTATATCGACGGTTCCATCCTGCGGATCATCCCCGATACAGCAACGATGTTCCTGGAGCTTCGCGCGAACGGCATCGACCGGATGGGGTTGACGCCGCTCCAGTTTACGCGGCAGACGGAGAACAACATCTTCCGGGAGAATTTCAACAAGTACCGTTACCTCTCTTTCGCCTACACCTACATGGGCTACAATCTGAAAAACCCCCTTTTCGCCGACAAACGGGTTCGCCAGGCGATCGCCCATGCGGTGAATAGGGTGGAGATGATCGACGGCGTCCTGCTCGGTCTCGGGAAGCCGGCCACCGGACCCTACAAGCCGGGAACCTGGGCCTACAACCCGAATGTCCGGGATTACCCTTACGATCCGGCGAAGGCGAAGGCGCTGCTGGCTGAGGCGGGCTGGAAAGATGTAAACGGCGA
>CAIUXU010000562.1 GCA_903903205.1 uncultured Syntrophobacterales bacterium | reverse complement strand
GCCTTGACATGCGCGAGGACGGCGGGATCGCTGTACAGACCCAGGCCGAAGGCCTTGGCCAAAGCCGCCGTCGTAATGTCATCGGCCGTGGGGCCAAGCCCCCCGGTCACGATCACCGCGTCGACGCGCGCCAGCAGATGGGCAAGCGCATCACGGATGGCGTCATCGTCATCGCACACGGAGATCATCCCGGCAACCGCCCACCCCTGCTCCTGCATCGCACGGGCGATCAGCGAGGAATTGGTATCCTGGGTCCGACCGCTCGTCAACTCGTTTCCAATCGTCAAGATGCCTGTTTTCATGTTTCTCCTCTTATATCCCCAGCCACAAAATCAGAACCTGAAGCGCCAGATTACCGTAAACGCCCGCAGCCAGATCGTCCGCAACCACCCCGAAACCGCCCGGAAGCCGCTCCTGAAAGAGCCGCGCCGGAAAGGGCTTTACGATATCGAACAGCCGAAACAGCGCAAATCCCAGGGCCACTTGGAAAACCGTTGGCGCAACCAGGAAGAGGGTCCACTGGAGACCGGCGATTTCGTCGATCACGATACACTGCGCGTCCTTACGGCCGAAAAGCTTCTCCGCCTCATCCGCAACATGCCAGGCAAGGCAGGTAAAAGCCAGAACCGTGATGAGCCGGATCGGCCACGGCAGGACCGAAAAGAGCAGATAGAGCGGGATGCCGACCAGTGTTCCCGCCGTCCCCGGCGCCAGTGGCGCAAACCCGCTCCCGAAACCCGTGGCCAATATCTTGATCAATCTTTCGTTCAGGCGGCACATCTCCTCAAGCAAATGCGGGCGAAAATTACCGCATGCCGGCGGTAAACTAACCTCTTTTCCCCCGCGCTGTCAATGACGACTTGCCGACTTTCCCCGAAACCGGTTCCTGTTTAAAAAACAGCCTGGACATAGAACGATAGTTCTATTATGTCTGAAGCAGGGAAAAGGCAAGCGGTATTTTGTCCGGGATAGATAGGTTATTCGTTATTGGTTGAATTATTTCAGCAATGTCTCGTATTACCAACAAAGAACCGGTCACGATTTTCTCGATTCGTCGTGATGCCCCTCCTGCCGGTTCATGAACCCCGAGAGCAACTGGCCGAGCCCGGAAACAATCCGGTTCATCGTCTCTGCCTCCGGCATGGGGATTTTCAGGTAGCTCTTTCCGGTTGCCTCATCCCGGCCGACCATCTCCCGCAAAGCTTTCGGAAGGGCTGGAGCGCCGTCGCCGTCCACGGCGGACGGACTGCCATTTGCAGCAATGTCATCCTGCACCCCGGTCGGCTGGGCAATCGCTTTACTCAAGCTCATCAGGAACTGCGCACCGCTCACCAGCAGGGTGTTCAAAGCCGCGGCCCCATCACCAGCGCCGCCTTCCCCCACGCCACTGTACCGACCGCTCTCGGTCGCCCCGACCCCTGCGACGGCTCGATCCGCTGCGGCCCCGGTTCCTGTCCCAGCTGCTTTTCCGGAAACAGCCCCACTCCCGGTGTCCGTTCCGACGTTGCTTCCATCTCCCTCAAACCTTCCAAGCTCAGTCACCGTCTCGGCGCCCTCCCCGGCTTCCGCGATGGCAGGCAGCCCGCTTTCGGAGAGTTCCCTCATCTCGGCGTCCTGTTCATCCGCTACGGACTCGATCCGCTCCTGCCGCTCCAGATCAGGATCGGGCGTCGCCAGCGGCGCCACGGCCTCCTCAACAGAGCGCATGAACTTCGCCATCCCGGCCTCGCCCACCATCACCACATCGGCGCCGTCTTCATCCAGCGCCCCGGCGAAGAGAGATTTTTTGAAGCGCAGCAGATCGAGGATGCGCTCTTCGATG
>CAIUXU010000561.1 GCA_903903205.1 uncultured Syntrophobacterales bacterium | reverse complement strand
ATGTCCCGGTGAAGACACTGCATGAAGGATTCCCCGCCGACAGCGATCATGTTTGCCGATACTTCCAGTGGAAAAATATGGCCGTCCTTGTGATAGTGTTCCACCTCGAAAGTCAATAATTCTCCGGCGAAAATCCGCCGGATCCTTTCAGGAACCTGTTTAAAGGTTTCGGGTGTATCCAGATCCTTCAGGTTCATGCGCAGCATCTCTGGCATGCTGTAACCGTGCATCCGGGCAAATGATTCGTTGAGATCAACCACCTTGCCATCTTTAGACAGAATAAAGATCCCGATGCTGGCTTGCGTAAAGAGGGTCCGGTAGCGCAACTCGCTTTCGTGGAGAGCGGTTTCGGACTGCGTCCGTGCCTGAATTTCCACCGTCAATGTTTTATTGACATTTTCAAGTTCCTGCGTGCGCTCCAGAACTCTCTGCTCCAGATCATTGCGGGCCGTGGCAAGCGCCTCTTCGGCCTGCCTGCGACCGGTGACATCACGAATAAACCCGACAAACAGCCCATCGCCGGTGGGCCAATACTGGGCGCTGACCTCGACGTCAATGATATCCCCGTTCTTGCGGCGATGCCGTGTCTCAAAAAAATCTTCGCCCGTCGCCGATATCTTTTCCATGTGTGAAGCGGTGTCACTTTGTGAGTCGTGAGCCTCCAGGTCAGGAATGCGCATGCCCAGCAGCTCCTGCTCGCCATACCCACTTATTCGGCAATAGGCTTCATTCACATTCAACAGTCGGCCCTGCGCATTCGCCAACCAGAATCCGTCCTTGGCCGTCTGCAAGATCATCCTGTTCAGCTCTTCACTCTCCCGCAGCGCCTCCTCGGCCTGCTTGCGCTCCGTAATGTCTTCAAAAACTCCGAGAACGCCATGGATATCCCCCCGGGCATCGAGCAGCGGCAACTTGGTGGTCGAAATCCAGCGCCTGGCGCCGTCCGCCTGCTGCAGCGGTTCCACGATGTTGCGTTTCGGCATCCCGCTTGCGATGACCTGTGCATCATCTGCCCGGTAAACCTCGGCTTCTGCCCGGGGCCAGGGCATATCGAAGTCCGTCTTGCCAATGATCTGTTCCGTGTCGGCCAGGCCTGCCGTCGCCGGAAAACCCAGGTTGCACCCAAGATAAACGCCCGCTTTGTCTTTCCAGAAGATGGCCTGGGGAACTGTGTCCAAAATCTGTTTGAGCATTACCCGGTTCGCGCTCAGCTCCGCGGTGATATCGTTTGCTATCCGCTGCGCTTCGGCGCGGGTATTGAGCAGGGAACGAAGCAGGGCGACCAGCAGCAGCGTAATAAGAATTCCGCCGCCCAGGGTGGACCCTATACCGGTGTAAGCCGCCGAGAAAAGCCCGCCGCTGCCTTGTCTAAAGTGCAATGTCCAGCGTTGGCCATTGAAATCAATCGGAATATGTCGGGTGAAGCGTTCAGGGGAGAGGTTGGAGATCTGTTCCCCGAATTTATAGTCTTCTGCCGGATGACTTTGGTAGAGCAGGTTCTCGGGCGAAGGGTGCGCGCCATCGAAGACCTCAAAGTGAAACCGTTTTTCTTTCTCCTGAATGCGGCTACCCAGGATTCCCCGCAACAGATCGTTCATCCGGTAAGGGCTGTAAACCCAGCCATAGATTGCGGCGCGGCGCTGTTCGACCATTTCGGTGGGCATGCCTTTGCGGTAAACCGGGACATACATCAAGACGCCGGCCTGAACGTCTTTCCCGGTTTCCTGAACCAGAATAACCTTGGCGGAGAGAGTCACGGAATCCAGATCCCGCGCCTGCTCCATGGCTGCCCTTCGCACCGGCTCCGAAAACATGTCATAGCCAAAGGCCCGGAGGTTACGGTCGGTAAACGGTTCCAGGTAGATGATGGAGGAATAGAGTTCGCGATCACCCGCCGGCCTTACCTTGTACGCCGGGAAACCTTCTTTGCGAATTCCCTGGGTATGCCGGGCCAGCTCTGCGCGCGGGATTAGAAGTGAGAAGCCAATGCCCTGAATACCGGGGAGCTCTTTTTGAACCTGCTGGCGCTCGATAAAAGTACGCCATTTCTCGCGCGTGACCGTGTCGGATACCTTGAAGAGCGCCGCGCCGCTTCGCAGGATGCGGGCATGGTCATCGAGCCTGGCTGCAATTTTATCCTGAATATCGCTGCACTCCGCGATGAATTCCTGCTCGGCAATCCTGTCCACATCCGATTTCAAGTAGAGAGTAACAGCGGCGGTAATGAGCAAACCGATCACAAGAACGACCCAGGCGATGTAGAAGCTCCGGCGGGCAGGCAACGCGGGATGCAATACAGCAGGTTTCATTGAACGGATCCTTTTGATTTTTATGATATGTGATGAATTGTAGACACAGTGTCTGCAAGCTCCTTTTTCACCCGCTCCGGCTCCATTTCCTGGGTTAACAGATTAAAGGCCTCCTGGAGGCGGTAGCGGTTGACCAGACGGTTCAACTCCCCAAGAAGGCTCTGCTGCTCTTCGGGCCAGCTATTTTGCAGCAACACGGCCAGAATATCCTTGCAGGGCCGTGGCTCTTCACTCTCCAGAGCCTTGCTCAGATCCGAAAGCAACGGTCGCAGTTCGGCCATATCTCCCGGCGGACGTGCCGGCCTGGCCGGCGTCACGGGATTTATGGGGACAGATTTCAAATCACTCCTTACAAACCCCGCTGCGACCGGGAAGGTCAGAAGGATTGTAAAGAGACTTCCTTTGCCAAAAACGCTCTCCACCTGAAGCGTTCCGCCCATCAATTCAACCAGATTCCGGCTGATTGCGAGCCCCATGCCGATTCCCCCGTAGCGACGGGTGGTGGAGTCGTCGGCCTGGGTGAACGCCGTGAACACCCGCCCCATCTCCTCCGCCGTCATGCCAATCCCCGTATCCTGCACGCCAATCGCCAGATCAATCTCCGCCTCGGTCCACCGCAGAATTTTGACCGCAACCCGAATCTCTCCCGCTTTCGTAAACTTGACGGCGTTCCCCACAAGGTTGCTCACCACCTGGGTCAGACGCTGGTAGTCGCCCCGCAGGGCGGGAATTTCCGGGTCAATGGCGGTATGGATTTCGATCTTCTCTTCCGCAGCCGAGGGTGCGAAGAGGTTCAAAACGTTTACGATCACCGTTTCCATCTGGAAGGGAGAGCTTTCGAGAACCATCTGTCCGGCCTCGATCCTCGAAAAATCGAGAATATTGCTGACAACAAACAGCAGCGCGTCGCCGCTTTGCTTAATCTTCTCCGCATAGTAGCGCTGCTTGTCCGTGAGGGGAGTGCGCAGCAGCAGCCCCGCCATGCCGAGAACCCCGCTCAGGGGCGTTCGCAGCTCATGGTTCATGTTGCCCATGAACAGGCTTTTGGCCTGGTCGGCCGCCTCGGCCCGGACGGTGAGCTCCTCGGCATGCGAGAGTGATTCATGCAGTTGATTGGTCCGTTCCTCCACCCGCTGCTCCAGCAGGTCATGGGCCTCATGCAAGGCGTTCTCAGCTCGCTTGCGGTCGCTGATATCGCTGATCAGGATGCGGCTCACAAACTCGCCTGGCTGCGCTGAGTTCGCCGAGTGGTCCTGATCGACTGTGCCCAACAGCCCGGCGAAGAATTCGGTCCCATCCTGTTTAATCATCCGCAGTTCGCATGCCTGCGAACTGGCCGTTTCCAAAAGATGTTTCTGAGACCGGGAGGAAACATTCTGGTCTTCTTTGTGGATGAACCGGGCCAGCCGCTGCCCGACCAGCGTGCTCCGGGTCATACCCAACAAGATGGCGGCAGTCAGGTTGGCATCGATGATGAGACCATTTCCACCGAGGGTGACATAGCCTACCGGCGTCAGGTTGTAGAGATCGAAATAACGCGCTTGCGAGGCCACCAGCTCTACCTGCGTCCGGCGCAGCGCCTCGTTCTGCGTTTCCAGCTCGAACTGGTGTACCCGCAGTTCGTGAAGCGCATGCCGGGCTTCTTCATACGACATCGCCAGCAGATCTTCCGGCGGCTGGGCGACGTTTCCCCGGATGGTCTCTTCGGCCTTGCGGCGCAAATCCGCTGCCTGGGTTGTATGGGTCTCTTTCTCTGTCATGATCCTTGACTCCCTCTGCATCACAACCGCATTTGCGTCACGGATACAACTTTTCGCAACAATATTTCCTCTTGCCGCAGCGCCGCAGCCATCTGCATCTCCTGGTTTCTAAAGACAGGATCTCGCCCGGATATCTCTTTCTCCCCGGTTTCCAGCTCCAGAAGATGCACATAAAGAGAGACAAAGGCGTAAAACTCCCTTTTAAAATTGGCGGGAGAAGACCCATGGGTTTTGATCCATTCCATTTGCATTCCTTGCTTTACAGATTTACATGAGCGGCATGCCGCCGTTGATCTTTTCATAGATGGCCATGTACCCGTCGATCATCCGCTCCAGGCTGTGTTTCTCTCTGGTTTCTCGCATGATTCTGCGGAGCTGGGCCTCCCGGATCTCCGCCGGCCTTCTGTGAAAGGCGACGCTGCGGGAGAGGCCGTACCAGAGGCCGCCGGTGTCGTAATCACGGAAGAGAAAACCGT
>CAIUXU010000560.1 GCA_903903205.1 uncultured Syntrophobacterales bacterium | reverse complement strand
GTCACCTGATCCACACCGACTTTAAGCAGCATGTCCAGATCGTAGTCGAGCATTGCCTCGGTCTGCGTCGGGAAATTGAAGATCATGTCGGCATTGAGTGTTTCGAACCGCCCGAGGGCGTTTCCGATTCTCCCCAAAATCTCCGCCCCGCTCCCGTACTTGTCATAGCGGTCCATTTTTTTGAGCAGGCTGTCATCGAAGCTCTGAACGCCGACGGAAAGCCGGTTGACGCCCGCCTGCTGAAGGGCCGACAGGAGAGCATTCGTCAGGTGGTTCGGGTTTGTTTCGACCGACAGCTCCCGGATGTGGAAGGAGGCCCGTGCGAGCGCGATCGTCTCCGTGAGTTCGTCGATCAGCACCGTCGGCGTCCCGCCACCGATGTAGATTCCACCGAAATCATAGCCGAGGTCGCGATAGAGGAGCAGCTCCTTCCGCAGCGCCCGGAAATATTCGCGGCAGAGATTTTCCTCAAAGACGAAGCGGTTGAAGGAGCAGTAGGGGCAGAGCCGCTCGCAGAATGGGATGTGAATGTAGAGGAGACGGGGCCGCTGATCTTCGGGGGGGGATACATGTGGAACGCCCCCGCCCTCGAAACGCATTGCCCGGGAGAATTCCTGCCGTGCCTGTGCTGCAATGATGGAATGGATCACGTTGTTCACCCCGAAAGTCTGTCGTTGGTCGAAAAGCTAACAGACATTCCCGGATTCTGCAAGGTCCGAATTGGAGAATACCTTGAAATAGCGATCCGGTGATGTTATATGACGTGGCCGAAATTATCGCGAATACCACCGGTCAGGACCGTTTTTGTTCTTCAGCGGAAGGAAAGAAGGGATGTCCCGCCACAAAGTGTTAACCCTCTGGAACGAGGAGCAGATTAACGAGGAAGAGACACGCATCCTGCGAACCCCTTGCAAGGATGTTCCGCTCCCCTTCGACGCGGAAACGATCAAGGTGATTCGCGCACTCCGGGGTGCTTTTCTGGAACGGGAAGACGCTGCGGGGCTGGCCGCTCCGCAGATCGGCGTCAGCCGGCGGATCATTGCCTTTCGGACCCGAAACTTCGATGAAGAGGATAAGGAAAACCGGAAAGATGATTATGAAATCCTCGTCAACCCCAGAATCACCCAGGCGCGGGGGGAACCGGTTGTGCTCGACGAGGGCTGCCTCTCCTGCCCGGATATCCGCGTGGAGATCAGCCGCTTCCCGGAGATCAAGGTCCGGGCGCTGGATGCGGAGGGCCGGAAGGTAAGCAAGCGCTATCTCGATTTTCCGGCCCGCATCGTCCAGCACGAGATCGACCATCTCGACGGAAAGCTGATTGTGGACTACGACGGCTCCGCTTTTGTCCCGAAAAAACGCCAGGGTTTCTTCGATAAGTTCTTCCAGGGCAAATAGGATGAATTCCTCATCTCCAATCGGGATTTTTGATTCCGGAGTCGGTGGTCTGTCGGTTCTGCGCGAGATCCGGAGGGCTTTTAGGAATGAAGATCTTCTTTACGTCGCCGATTCGGCCTGCGTGCCGTATGGAGACAAATCCCCGCAGTTTGTCGAGGCAAGATCGCTTGCCATCACCGAATTCCTCTTGGGCCGGAAGGCGAAGGCGATCGTTGTTGCGTGCAATACTGCGACAGGCGCCGCGATAACAACCTTGCGGTCAACATTTTCCGTGCCGATTGTTGGAATCGAGCCCGCCGTGAAACCGGCGGTGGAAAAGACG
>CAIUXU010000559.1 GCA_903903205.1 uncultured Syntrophobacterales bacterium | reverse complement strand
TCTTTCACGGTTGCACTATCAACGATAGCCTCTCCGCATTCGGTACATACATAGGTAACATAATTTGGAACCCTCTTGATTTGCACCTTGTATTCAAAGGTTTCGATTCCGACTTTCTTTTTCAGCGAACCAGCGCCACAGATGGGACATTTCCGCGCCTTCATATTATTCATCGCTCCCTTCGTCTCTTTTCGATTACTTCCCAGTGTCCGCCCCTGGCCGGGCCTATGCGACGAAGTCGGCCTTGTTCTTTCAGCTTATCGATCTGTTTCAATACCCCCCTCTTGGATATTCCAATTGATTTTCCCAATTCTTCCGTCGTGCTGGAACTGTTTTGCCGGAGAAGCTCAATTATTCGATCTTCCGTTTTTGGTGAACCATTTGGTGAACTTATTGGTGAACTTTTCCCCGACGTTTTCCCCGAACTTTCCTGCAAACCAGTGAGTTCTCCCGAACCAGATATTGCTTTTCGGTGAACCGTTGCGGTGAACAGGCAGCAATCCCGATCGTCGGTAAAGTCGATGTCCGGCCATTTTTCCAGTGCCCGCTTGATCCCTGAGCCGAGCCCATGATAGGGCAAAAGCCCCTTGGCCACAAAGGAAACCAGAATCGGGTTGCGGATATTGGACATCCCCGTCCGGATTTTCTCCACCGTGAGGTTATCGGGCAGGTGGCCTGGGCTGATGATTTCGATGCGGTTGTCGTAGATGAAAAGACGAATCGTGGCGCTGACCAGATAGTCCCGGTGAATCAAGGCGTTGACCAGCAGCTCCTCGAAAACCACCTCCGGAATCTCCGGCATCCCCGGCGCATTGACGCCGCGCCCGGCCTGCACCTTATGCAGGTTGCGCATGACAAACGCCAGGGAATCGTCGAACACCTTGCGCAGGGGACCGGAAAAATCCTCGGTATCGATATAGTCGCTGACGTGGATTTCATTTCCCGGATAGCGGATCGCTTTCACGACAAACTGGGGTTTGATCCACTCCGGACGTTCCGCAAACAGGAGGACGCCCGCCAGATTCAGCATCCCCTCATTTGTGGCCAGGGACATATTCTGTAAAAGCCGCAGAAGCTCGACGGGCGAGTCGGGATATTCCTGTTTGTGCACATCGCGCAGGAAATCACGAAAGCGCAGCTTGTCGAGCTTGTCTATGCCGGCCTTGGTGGGCAATTCATCGGCGTGGAACTGATCGGAAATCTGGAAGAGCCGGCGCAGCTCCTCTTTGGAATTGATCCGCCGTTTGTCCGCCCCGCATTTCAGCCAGATGACGCCGTTTTTACCGAAGTAAGGTTTATCCATGCCCTTGGGTACGGCCAGGACGATGACAATACGTCCATCAGGAAGGCCCACATTTTCCGTCTGCACGGTGAGTGGACTGCGCACATGCTGGCTGGCCGCGTTGCTGATGAGCTGGTTTATCCGGGCGACATCCTCCTGCGTCAAGCCCGGCGTGGAACCATCATTCGCCACGCCAATGAAGATAGTCCCTCCTTCGGTATTGGCAAAAGCGGCCATCTCCGAGGCCAGGGCATCGCTGTTCTTCACATCGGCCTTGAACTGGCGGGTGCTATCTTCACTGAGAGCTATGTTGGAAAGCAGGTCGTCTATCTTCATCTCGCTCTTTAACCTTTACCTTTAACGTTCATGAAGGCACTGTGGCCCGGTCCAGCAATTCCCGAAAATCGTAGTTGACGCTTGTCACGCCGAAGTCCGGCTCGCGCTGGAAGGGCTCTCTTATGTAGTGGACACGGTGCGAGTCGCTGTCTAAAAAATCCACGATGGCGAGGATGAAGTCCGCGGGCTTGTTGAGCGAGTAGAGGATTTCGTTGCGGGTTACTGTGATCGTCAGCGCAAATCCGACGGTGCCTGCCCGTTTGTCATTCTCAAGCGCCTCGGCGCGGTTGAACTCCTCGCGCACATAGTCGGTGACCGCCTTGTAGAGTTGGGCTTCGGCCTCCGAGAGCTTGTAGGGAACGGTGTAAGCAATGCGCTCGGGGAACAATGGCGTGCCGTCAAACTTGAGCAGATTCTCCTTCACCATCCGGCGCATCAGATCTGAGACGTCGGCCACGTGCACCCCGTCGCGGAAGCGGCCCTCGAAACGGTCGCCGTCGAGGAGCGCCATAAAGAGCTGAAAATCTGCCTCTTTACCGTTGTGAGGCGTCGCCGTCATCAACAAGAAGTGCCTCGTGAGGGTCGAAAGAAGCTGGCCGAGCCGGTAGCGCTTGGTGTATTTCGTCTCGGTCCCGAAAACCGTGGCAGACATCTTGTGCGCCTCATCACAGACCACAAGGTCCCAGCGACAATCCGGCGTCTGGAGCTTTTGCTGTACGTCCTCATTGCGAGAGAGCTTGTCAAGCCGGGCAATGACAAGGTTGGTTTCGAGGAACCAGTTGCCGGTGCGTGTGGATTCGAGCTTGTCGTTGGTGAGAATCTCAAATGGCAGATGAAAACGGCGGTAAAGCTCGTCCTGCCACTGCTCGGCGAGGCTGCCCGGGCAGACGATAAGACAGCGCTGCAAATCGCCACGGGCGATGAGTTCTTTGATGAGTAGACCCGCCATGATCGTCTTCCCTGCGCCGGGATCGTCGGCAAGCAGGAAACGCAATGGTTGCCTCGGCAGCATAGCCTCATAGACCGCCGTGATCTGGTGCGGCAGCGGGTCAACAATCGAGGTGTGGACGGCAAGCACCGGGTCGAAGAGATGCGCCAGGCGGATGCGATGTGCTTCGGATACCAAGCGGAACAGGGAACCGTCGCCGTCGAAACTCCAGGGGCGGCCGTGCTCCATGAGATCGAGGCGAGGTTCGTCGTGCCGATAGAGCAGTTCATTGGCCACTTTGCCGGTGGGCGTTTTGTAGGTGAGTTCGAGGGCCTCAGAACCGAACCACTGGACGCTGACAACCGTAACAAGGCAGTCCGGAAGGACACCGCGCACCGCAGCATTAGGCTGAAGGTCTTCGAGTCGAATCATTCTCCCCCTGAATGGCGACGCCGGTCCGACTTTTCCTGGGGATACATGCGGCCAAGCGCCTAACGATCTAAATCAACCACCGATGACTGTCGGTCGGTTTGAGCAATCGGGAATTGCTTGCGGAATCTACACCTATGCACGGCATATGTCAAACCTCGATTTTATCAGGCAATATTACATGCATTCTTTCCTGGGAAAAGGACGCCCGGATGATGTAGCGGGCCAGGTTCTCCATAGCCGTATGATCGTCGGGCGAGATGCGGTTGCCGCAGAAAACGTTGAAGCCGGAATGCCTCCATCCCCGC
>CAIUXU010000558.1 GCA_903903205.1 uncultured Syntrophobacterales bacterium | reverse complement strand
GTTTCAAGGACAATTTCTGGCACTATGTGCCGAACTGGGAGCACTTCCTGGCGAAATCCACGGCGAACTCGAAAAAACAGCCCTTCTCCGATCCGCGCAACAAGAAGCCGACCTACAGCCGGAAGGCGATTCCCCAAGCGGAGGATCTCCTCGGCCGGACGCTCATCATGGGGATCAACGTGAAGATGCCAGCCGCAAAGATGAATGCGATCCGGAAGGCGATCACAAATGCGGCGAAGGCCCTGTAAAAGGAAGGAAACATGATCGTAGTCACCGGCGGCGCCGGTTTCATCGGGAGCGCCTTTGTCGCGAAGCTGAACGCGGAGCGAGTCGACGATGTTGTTATCGTTGACGATTTGGGGACGTCCGACAAATGGCAGAACCTCGTCAAGCTCCGCTATGCCGACTACCTCCACAAGGACGCCTTCCTCCGGATGATCGAGGCAGAGCAGCTTCCATTCCCCGTCAAAGCCATCGTCCACATGGGGGCCTGCTCCTCGACAACGGAGCGCGACGCCGACTACCTGATGGAGAACAATTTCCACTACACCTGCCGCCTTGCGGAGTGGGCCATCGAAAATGGAGCCCGGTTCATCTACGCAAGCTCCGCTGCGACCTACGGCGACGGCGCGCAGGGCTTCTCCGACGACGATAACACAAGCCTTCTTCTCCGCCCGATCAACATGTACGGCTACTCCAAGCAGCTCTTCGATTTGAAAGTCCTTCGCGAGCGGATCGCAAACCGCGTCGCCGGGGTCAAGTTCTTTAATGTTTTCGGGCCGAACGAGTACCACAAGGGTGACATGACGAGCGTGATCTTCAAGGCGTTCCACCAGATCCGCGAAACGGGAAAGGTCAGGCTTTTCAAGTCGTACCTGCCGGAATATCCCGACGGCGGCCAGAAGCGGGATTTTATCTACGTCAAGGATTGCGTTGATGCGCTCTGGTGGCTTCTGAACCACAGGGAGGCGAACGGGATTTTCAACCTCGGGACGGGGAAGGCGCGAACCTGGAACGACCTGATCGGGGCGGTCTTTGCCGCGCTCGGCCTTCCGCCGCAGATCGAATACATCGAGATGCCCGAGGCGTTGCGGGGGCAGTATCAGTATTTCACCGAGGCGAAGATGGAGAAACTCCGCGCCGTCGGCTGCCCGACCACGTTTCGTCCGCTGGAGGAGGCGGTTGCGGATTATGTGAAGGCGCACCTTCTTGCCGCCGATCCGTATCTGTAATAAAACTTCGGGGAAAGCGCATGTCCGTCCAGGTTGTCTGCATCATCCCGTCCCGCTACGAATCGACCCGCTTTCCCGGCAAGCCGCTTGCCGACCTCTGCGGGAAGCCGATGATTCAGCACGTCTATGAACGGGTTCTCCGGGCAAAGACCGTCTCATCCGCGGCTGTGGCAACCGACGATAAACGGATCTTCGCTGCCGTGGCGGCCTTTGGCGGCCGGGCGGTGATGACCTCGCCCCGTCACCGCTCGGGTACGGACCGGATCGCCGAGGCGGTCGAGACGATGGGGCTTCGGGACGACGACATTGTTGTGAACATTCAAGGCGATCAGCCCCTCTTTGAGCCGGTCCAGGTGGACGAGGTGGTCGGGCCGTTGCTTGCCGACGCCGCCATCCCGATGTCCACGCTGATCTACCGGATTGTCCGTGACGAGGAGATCACCCACCCGAACGCCGTCAAAACCGTCTTCGACGACGACCATTTTGCCCTCTACTTCTCCCGCTCCACAATCCCGTTCGTCCGCGACGCCGGGAAGAGAGCCGAATACTTCAAACACCACGGGATCTACGCCTACCGCCGCGATTTTCTGCGCACCTTCACCGCCCTTCCCGAGGGAATCCTGGAGCGCCTGGAGGCGCTCGAACAGCTCCGCGCCCTCGAACACGGCTACCGGATCAAGGTGGTCGTCACACCGCACGATTCCGTCGAGGTGGACACCCCCGAGGAGCTGGATCGGGTCCGGCGGCTGATTGAAAGGATGGAATAATGATTGATATCGAATATATGAATAAAATAAAGCTTGTTTCCCAGCCGATGGGCCAGAAGATTGTGGCGAATTGTCTGCTTCTGCCGAACTACCACATCTTTCAGAAGGTGGACATCCGGATCGAAAATGCCGAACGGATTCCGCGCGGGGAGAGTGTGATCTTCGCGATGAACCACACGGATCGCTTCAACTACTGGCCTTTCCAGTACAAGATCTTGAAAATGAGGGAATTCCCGTTCGCGACCGTCTGGGTGAAGGCCAAATACTACAAGAACGCGTTTCTGGCGAAGGGGCTCGACCTCTGCAACCTCATCCCGGTGCCGTCGATGGGGTATCTCATCGAGGAGTTTTACCGGAAGAAGTTCAACCACCGGATGGAGAGAGGGCTCTACCGTGCCGTCAAGGACATGGTCGATGGCCGTATCACGGAGGCGGTGGGGCCGCAGGAGCGCGCCGCCGTCGAGGCGATGCAGGCGATGGGCGATCAGTTTTTGGAATTTATCCGGGGCTATTATGAAGAGGTGATGGAGAAGGTTGCCGAATTGAGCCGGATCGCCCTCTGCGAGAGGCAGCTTAACCTGATCATCTTTCCGGAGGGCACCCGCTCGGTGACGCTCTCCGAAGGGCGGACCGGCCTTGCCCAGCTCGCCCTGCACCTGAAAAAGCG
>CAIUXU010000557.1 GCA_903903205.1 uncultured Syntrophobacterales bacterium | reverse complement strand
TTCCGGTTTTAAACTCACAGGAACTGGAAGCGCTGCCCGCCGTCCCGTTGATGTAGGGCTGAAATGTATAGGAACCCGCCGCCCAATTTTCGCATAACGTCATACTTTTGCAGAGAAAATCAACGGTTTTAACCTGACCATCCACTTTTTTGGCATATATCTTGAAATCCTGTTTCCCGGTCCGAGACACATTTACGTAGGTCTTTGTCGTATCGACGGCCACGGCCTGGTTAAGAAACGCCTGCACCACCGTATTTTTACCGGCTACGTAATACTTGTGATCATCTTTTTGCACCCCCAGGCCCTGGTTGACTTCGATGCTGGTGACCTGAAGCTGGGACTGGGCGGGAGCACTACCGGCAGTGAGGAAAGCGCCCAGCATCATGATAAAAATAAACGTACTTTGGAATCGCATATTCATAGAGAGCCTCCTTGCAAGTTTGCCTGTCTGAAGAGCCATTTTGACGAAGATCCCACTGTATGGGCGCCATATAAGCATAAGTATAAGTGTTATGTCCCCATCATTCCCCTGTTTATTCGAACCAGTTTTCTTATGCCCATCCCGGAGAGGAGCAGGAAGGCCAGAAGGATGAACGCACTCCAGAACAAACCGAGATTCAAAGCAAGAACGCTGAACCCGACGGCGGGAAGAAGCATCAGCCTTACCACGGCCCGGGCATAGTCCTCTTGGGCGATTAAAGCGGCCAGTGGCGGGAAAACCCTGTAGTACCAGCCGACGAAGGCCTGTCCGGCGCTGTTGGTCAAGAGAAAGGTATCCCGGAATTCACGCAACATGCCGACATAGGGGTGCAGGTAAGAACCGAAGGCGGCGGTGGCAATGAAGCAATTTCCGGGTTCCCTCTTTTCACCTGCCTGGGTGGTGGAGGGGGGGGGCGTAGTGCTGGTGCTGGCGATGGGGGTCACCTGGACGGAAACCGTGGCGCTGGACGACAATCCGGCGCTGTTTGTCGCAGTTAACGTAATGGTGTGAGTGCCGATCGGCAGATTGCTTACAATCAGCTCCGCGCCGGATCCCAATTCGCCGGAAATGCTCGATGTCCACTTGAGCTTTTCATCCGGCAACCATTCGTCCTGGGGATCAAATGCGTCGCCCACAAGGAGGAGATCGCTGCCGTAACTATAAACCTTTCCCCAGGGCAATTCATTGAGGAAGATTTCCGGTTTCCGGAGCGGAACGATAAACTCGGCGCTTTCGGCCGACGCGGAAAGCACACCGTCATTAACCGTAACCCGAATTTTGGCGTGGTTGCCGCCCGGCAACAGGCTGAAATCTTCCGTCCAGGAAAGGGTTTCCAGTTCGTCGGCCAGAATCATCCAGGCAGAAGATGTGTTGGTTACGTCTGGATTGTACTCCACGGTGTAGGTAAGGTTTCCGCCATCCGGATCGCTGCCTGTCCAGGTCATCGTGTAAGAGCCGCTCAGCGTTGTCGCTGCTTTGGGGGTTACGTCGGCGACGACCGGCAAATTATCGCTAACGGGTAACTCGGCCAGCACCGCGCCATCTTTGACGATCTGGAATTTTGCCGTGTCGGCCGGGAAATTGATCACTCCCTGAAAAGGCGCCTCTGCCAAGTTCCGTGGAGGGGATACCATAAAAAACTGGACGGTAAAGGCCGAGCTGGCCACGACGGTCCCGGCCGCATTTACGGCCCGCACCTGGAGGGGGTCGACGCCGGTTGAATCGCCAAGGGTGACGGTATCCGTATAGCTCTTCCAGAGATTCAATTTGACGGTATTGGTCTTGGAAAGAGATCCGGAAAAACTTGTAAACCGCTGCGCCGTAGCCGACGCTGCCAAAGCCAGGGTTTTCTTTTTCAGGCCCGCTTCCTGGGTGACGAGCCTCCGAAAGAGCCAGTCATACACATCCTTCGTAATCCACACCTGTTTTTGCATGACGCCACCGTCACTGGCGCTCATGAAGTCGGCCATTTCCGTGAGCAATCCCCTACCGGTTATCTCGTAGGGATGGTCGCTGGCCGCAACCTGCGCCCCATTTATTACCGTTTTTCCGTCGCTGGCCATGAGGGTAGAGGCCGGTCGGCCGGCGTCACAATAGACGACAACGCCTTCCGGAAAACCCTTGTCCCAGTCTCGCCCTCCGAACTTGTCCGGAGCGGGATTGACACTGCAGCGGATGGATGATTGAGTCTTTTCGTCATAGGTATCGCCAATGCCATAAAGATGGGCCAATTCATGGGCAACCGTCCCCGGGGCGTCGTCGGCGCCGGCCACGACCACCACTGCCTTGCCTCCTGTGGTGAAACCGGTCATCCCTTGGCCATCATCCTGGACAACCGCCTCTTTGATGAAACCCACTACAAAATCATAACATCCCGCGCTCTGGGGGCTTGTTTTACATATGGCGGGAATGAGGTTTTCCAGCTTGTTTGATAGTTTTTTACAGCCGGTCATATCAGCTTTCTCCAGATTATATTCGGCTGTCGAGGCGTCCAGTGCGGTTTCATGAATGGTCCATTTCAGGTCTTTTTCCGCCAGCGGATAGACGGTTTGCATGAAATCGCCCATGGTCTTCAATTTCGCATCGGAAACCGACTTGGTCCCGCCTGTTCCATAGTTGGCTGTGACGGCCACGGCCAGCACACGGATTTTCGTTCCGGTTTTAAACTCACAGGAACTGGAAGCGCTGCCCGCCGTCCCGTTGATGTAGGGCTGAAATGTATAAGAACCCGCCGCCCAGTTTTCGCATAACGTCATACTTTTGCAAAGAAAATCAACGGTTTTAACCTGACCATCCACTTTTTTGGCATATATTTTGAAATCCTGTTTCCCGGTCCGAGACACATTTACGTAGGTCTTTGTCGTATCGATGGCCACGGCCTCGTTAAGAAACGCCTGCACCACCGTATTTTTACCGGCTACATAATACTTGTTTCCACCCTTTTGCACCCCCAGGGCCTGGTTGACTTCGATACTGGTGACTTGGGGCTGGGACTGGGCGGGAGCGCTGTTGGCAGTAAGGAAAATACCCATAATCATGACGAAAATGAGTGTGCTTTGGGGTCGCATATTCATATAAAACCTCCTTGCAAGTTTGCCAGCCTGAAGAGCCATTTTGACGAAGGTCCCACTGCATGGGCGCCGTATAATTATTCTAATCCAAAGTCAAGAGTTTTTACTAACTTATTGATTGCAAAATGTATTTCGTCTCAGGGGGTTCCGTGGTGGTGTTTGCGGGGTTTCGGGGGTTTCCGAAGGGATTTGAATCCCTTCCGGAGCGAAGGGATGATCATGGGCAGAATCATCGAGAGCAGGGCGATGCCCCACATGGCCAGACAGAGGGGCGACGCCCAGAGGCCGCTTGCATCGCCCTGGGAGATGATCAGCGCCTGCCGGAAGGATCTTTCCATGACCGGCCCCAGAACCAAGCCCACGACCAGCGGGGCCGGTTCATAGTCGAATTTGCGCATGACATAGCCCAGGACACCTGCGCCCAGCATCACCCAGACGTCGAACAGTGCGCCGTTGTCGCCATAGGCGCCGATCGCGCAAAGAACCAGGATGATCGGCATCAGATAGTGGTTGGGAATCCGGACGATCTTGGCAAATATTCCCACCAGCGGGAGGTTCAGGACCAGCAGCATGATGTTTCCAAGATAGAAACTGCCGATCACCCCCCAGAAGACATCGGGCCGGTCGCGCAGCAGAAAGGGACCTGGGGTGATGCCGTGAAGAAGCATCCCTCCCAGGAGAACGGCCGTCGCCGGGGTGAAAGGAAGCCCCAGCGAGAGCAGCGGGATCATGGCGCCGCCCGCCGCCGCGTTGTTGGCCGCCTCGGGGCCGGCCACCCCTTCAATGGCGCCTTTCCCAAAATCATCCTTGTGCTTTGAGATCGACCTTTCGAGGCCGTAGGAGGCAAATGAGGCCATGGTGGCGGCCGGTCCTGGCAGAAGGCCAATCAGAAACCCCAGCGCCGATCCCCGGGCGATCGGGCCGACGGAACGTTTGATCTCCCTGCTATTCGGGTAGAGTTCGCTGAACTTGACCGGCAGTACCTC
>CAIUXU010000556.1 GCA_903903205.1 uncultured Syntrophobacterales bacterium | reverse complement strand
GGCCATGTTCAAGTGCCTGATCGCCCTCAAGACGCGCAATACCATCATTATCAGCGCCGCCCGCAACGCGCTGAAAAGCACGATCGAAGCGGCGAAGACGATCTACGAGGCCGCACTGGCCGCGGGTGCACCGGACTACTGTGTCCGCTGGGTGGAGGTATCCTCCCGTGATATGACGCACACCCTGATGTCGCACCCCGACGTTTCGCTGATCCTGGCCACGGGCGGAATGGGCATGGTCAAGGCGGCCTACGGATCCGGCACGCCGGCGATCGGCGTCGGCCCGGGAAATGTTCCCGTCTATATCGAAAAGAGCGCCGACATCAACTCTGCGGTGAACGATATCCTGATGAGCAAGACCTTTGACAACGGAATGGTCTGCGCTTCCGAGCAGGCCGTGGTTGTGGATCGGGAGATCCGGGACGCCGTCATGGCCCGCTTCCGGTCGCAGGGGGCCTATTTCCTCAGCCCGGCAGAGACCGCCAAGGTGGAGGTCGTCGCGATCGACGCGGAAAAAGAGAGCATGTCGCCGAAGGTCGTGGGGAAGAGCGTCCAGCACATCGCAGGGCTTTGCGGCATCACCGTTCCGGAAAATACGCGCGTCCTGATCGCGCCCCTCAAGGGTGTGGGCGCGGCCTATCCGCTCTCCCGTGAAAAACTCTGCCCGATCCTCGGATTTTACACCGTCCGCAACCTGCAGGAAGGGGTGAATATCTGCCAGGATATCCTCTACTTCGGGGGCCTCGGCCACACGGCGTCGATCGCCTCGCAAGACAACAGAGCCATCCGCGAATTCAGCGAGACCGTCAACGCGGGACGCATCATCGTGAACTCGCCCTCCGCCCAGGGGGCCATCGGCGACATATACACGCGAATCCACCCCTCCCTGACGCTGGGCTGCGGCGCCGGAGGGCAGAACAGCACCACGGACAACGTGAGCGTTCACAATCTCATCAATATAAAGCGGGTGACAAAGCGCATGGTCAACATGAAATGGTTCCGGGTTCCGTCACAGATCTACTTCGAGGCAGGCGCATTCGATACTTTCTTTACGAAAGAAATTAAAGAGATGGACGTTCACCGCGCCTTCATTGTCTGCTCCGGCTCCGCCATCGGACAGGGTGCGACGCGCAAACTGGAAACCTACCTCCAGCAGGCGGGCATCCTGACGGCCGTCTATTCCGACATCACGCCCGACCCCACCGTCGAAACGGTGGTCAGTGGCGCCGAGGCGATGAAGAAGTTCCGACCGGACCTCATTATCGCGCTGGGCGGCGGGTCTCCGATCGACGCAGCCAAGGCCATGTGGCTCTTCTACGAAAATCCGGATGTCTGTTTCGACGACCTCCGGATGCGTTTCATGGACATTCGCAAGCGCATCGTCCGTTTCCCCGAACTGGGCAGGAAGGCAAAACTGATAGCGATCCCAACCACGAGCGGCACCGGTTCGGAGGTTACCTCCTTTGCCGTCGTGACAGACGCCAAAACCGGCGCAAAGTATCCCCTCGCGGATTACGCGATGACGCCCCACATTGCCATCGTGGACCCAAACCTGACCTTGTCGGTGCCGCCGTCCGTAACCGCGGACACGGGCCTGGATGTCCTGGCCCATGCCCTCGAGGCCTATGTGTCGGTCCTCGCCTCCGACTACACCGATCCACTTGCGCTCAAGGCAGTCCAGCTTGTCTTCGAGCACCTGCCCGAGGCGTTCCGGAATGGCGGAAACCTTCTCGCCCGCGAGAAGATGCACAATGCCTCCACCATCGCCGGCATGGCTTTTACCAACGCCTTTCTCGGGATCAACCACAGTTTGGCCCACATCCTGGGGGCAACCTTCCATATCTCCCACGGCCGGGCGAACGCCCTGGTCATGATCCCCGTCATCCGGCACAACGCGGCGCTACCGAAGAAATTCGCAGCCTATCCCAAGTACCGCTACCCCCAGGCCATGGGACGATATGCGGAAATCGCGGCAGCCCTGAAGCTCCCCGCGGCAACGCCCGAGGCAGGTGTGGAGAGTCTTGTGACGGCCGTTGCGGCGTTGAAGGCGGAGTTGAAGGTGCCCACCACGATTCGCGAAGCCGGTGTGCCGGAAGCGGAGTTCGAAGCGGCCGTGCAGCACATGGCCGAGATCGCCTTTGACGACCAGTGTTCGGGGGCCAATCCGTCCTATACACTCGTGGACGACCTTGCCCGAATTCTCCGGGAGGCCTATTTCGGGAAAGAAAGTGCCGAGTAAAACATAGTGCTGAGGACGGAGTGCTGAGTTTTTTGTCATCCTCGAGTGCTTCTACTTTTGTCATTCCCGAGTGCTCCCACACTTGTCATCCCCGAGTGCTTTTATCGGGGATATGGTTTTACTCAGTCCTCAGCACTTTTTTTAGCACTATGTTTGACGGACTCGTCAAAAGTCGTCACACCGGTGAAAACCGGTGTCCAGCGTTTTTGTAACATGCTGAAATATCTGGATTCCGGTTTTCTGCCTATTCCGCTCATCCCGCCACTCGAATCCGAAGGAATCCGCCACCCTGGTCCGATCCAAGTCGCCAGGGTGATCCGGTTGAATCCGCCACCCCTGGTCGGAGCGAAGCGACGCTGGTCTTTTAGCTCTTTCTCATAACTGATCCTTCAGGTCAAGCCTGCATATTTTTTTCTCAGCGAATCTCCTTTCATGGACAGATTTATTTTATGTGCGTTGTGGATCAGTCGGTCAAGGATGGCATCGGCGATGGTGGGATCGCCGATTTGTTCATGCCAGTTTTCCACGGGGAGTTGACTGGTGACGATCGTGGAGGCATGACCGTGCCTCTCCTCGACGACCTCCAGAAGGTCTCTTCTTTCGGGATCAGTCATGGGGGCAATCCCGAGATCGTCAATCACCAGGACATGGGCATTGGCAAACTTGTTGATGGTTTTCCCATAGCTTCCGTCTCCTTTGGACAAGGTCATCTGGTATGAGAACTTGGGGGAACGGATGTAGAAGGCGCGGTATCCCTCCCGGCAGGCCTTGTTGGTCAGGGCGCAGGCAAGGAAGGTTTTTCCCGCGCCGGTCGGGCCGGTGATAATAATGTTGTGGTGACGTTTGACCCAGTCGCAGGAGATGAGGCTCATCATGACGGACTGATCGATTCCCCGTGGGGTTTTGTAGTCAATATCCTCCACGCAGGCGTCGAGTTTCATCCGGGCGTTTTTCAAGTATCGCTCCATGCGGTTGTTTTCCTTCCAGGTCCACTGGCGATCGACGATGAGTCCGAAGCGTTCTGCGAAGGAAAGCCTGTCCATATCCGGCTGTTTCATCTGATCGGCGAAAGCGTCCGCCATACCCGTCAGTTTCAGTTCATACAGTTTGTTTATCGTCTGTTGATCAAGCATGGACAGCCTCCTTCCCCTGGTAGTATTCCCAACCCCGAATGTTGTAGTGGATGATCGGTTTTTCGGGAGAGGAGGTTTCGGGCAACTCCTGTTTGTCAAGACTTGTTTTCAGGATCGATTCGACGCTCTTGTAACTGTAGGCTTTCAGAAGCAGGGCGCGGCCACAGGCGGCTTCCACCCGCCCGGACGAGTACCGTTTTACCAGCCTCATGATGCCCAGACAGGAGCGGAAACCCTGCTCCGGATGCTTGCGGTTCTCCATGATACAGGAAGCCAGATTTCGGGTGTTGGGGCCGTTTTTACCCGCCCAGTCCATAATCCGGGAAGGGGTCCATTCCAGATATTTCTGATGGGCCTTGGGCATATGTTCCGTAAGCGTTGTGTGTTTATATTTTTCGTAACTGCGCGGATGGACGGCAACGCGACTGTTTTTGAACAACACCTCCACGGTGGTGGTTGTCGCCCATACCTCCATCTGTTTTCTTACAAGCTGATAGGGGACGCTGTAGTAGTGATCGTCAAACTCGATATGATAGTCAATGTTGGCCCGGACCTTCTTCCATTCGGCATATTGGTAGGGGACGGCAGGAAGGGGTTTTAAGGCCGGGCGGTCAATCGTTTCGTAAAGACTCCTCCGTGTGGCGTCCATCTTCTGGAACTTGCGGTTGTTGATATCCTGAAGCTTTTCGGCAATGGCCCGGTTCAATTCCTCGATGCTGAAAAAGGTGTGGTTCCGAAGCGCCGCCAGGATCCATCGCTCGGCTAACTGTACCGCCGACTCCACCTTGGCCTTGTCTTTTGGCTTGTATTTACGGGCAGGGATGACCACCGTCCCGTAGTAGCAGGCCAGCTTATGATAGGTCGGATTGATCTCCGGTTCATAGTAGCAGGGCTTCGTAACGCCGGATTTGAGGTTGTCCGGAACGAGGATCTCCGGGATGCCACCGAAGAAGTTAAATGCCCGGACGTGTGCGTCGATCCACGAGGGAAGATTCTCCGAGAAAGAAGCCCGGGCATAGGTGTAGCTGCTGGCACCCAAAGCGGCGACAAAAAGACGCGCCTCTCTGGTCTCTCCGGAAGCCGGATCCGTTACGGGGATCGTCTGGCCGGCATAATCGACAAAGAGTTTTTCTCCTGCCCGGTAGGTTTGGCGAAGGCTGACGTCGAGCTTGTCGCCCCACTTATGGTAGAGCTCGCAGAACTGACTGTACTGATATCCGTCCGGATTTTTCTCTTTGTATTCCGACCAGATGAGACGAATGGTCACATTTTTTCGTGTCAGTTCCGTGCGGATATATTCCATAGTCGGCAGATTCCGCTTCTCGGCAGATTCTTTCACTGCGGACGGAAACAGCAGAGCCTCCAGACGACCGTCATCCAGATCGGGTGGAAGAGGCCAGGTCAGACCGGTGCGCTGGGCACGGTCCAAGTAGTCCTTGATGGTGCTGCGGGCAATGTTGCAACTTTGGGCAATCTGTTTGTTGGATAGCTTCTTTTCCAGCTTCTGCCGGAGAACTTCTCTTATGGTACGCATGGATAACCTTTCTGCCGTCATTTAGACCTCCCGAGTTTATCCCGGGATCTCTAACGGCTTTCATTGGGTTTATCCAGCGTCATCTTTCTCCTCCCCCGGGGGGTGGCGGAATGGATCGGATTCCCATGGCGGAATCAATCGGAATTGGGTGGCGACTTGGAGCGGATTCAGGTGGCGGAATGAATCGGATTCGGGTGGCGGAATGAGCCGGAATACGCAGCCAGCTCTTCAAGTTTTCGTTTGTCAATACGGTAAACGGTCTCATCGTCCAATCCCAGAAACCATCCCGCTTCCTGTTTGGTGGTTATGGATGTCAGCCTGTAAACCT
>CAIUXU010000555.1 GCA_903903205.1 uncultured Syntrophobacterales bacterium | reverse complement strand
TCCCATAGGCCTCGGCCAGCTTCACGAAGTCGGGCGCATGGGTCATGTCGGACTGGGAGTAGCGGCGGCCGTAGAAGAGCTCCTGCCACTGGCGGATCATGCCGAGGTAAAGATTGTTCAGGATCACCACTTTCACGGGCAGGCCGTAATGGGCGATGGTGCCCAGCTCCTGGATGTTCATCTGGATGCTGCCGTCTCCGGCCACATCGACATCGACCCGGTCCGGGCAGGCAATCTGCGCGCCGATGGCGGCGGGCAGCCCGAATCCCATCGTTCCCAACCCCCCAGAGGTGAGGAAGGCGTTCGGCTCGTCGAAACGGTAAAACTGGGCCGCCCACATCTGGTGCTGACCCACCTCTGTCGCGATAATCGCCCGACCCTGCGTGAGCTGGTGGAGCTTTTCAATAACGTACTGAGGCTTGATGTTCTGGTTGCGGCAGTAGCTCAGAGGCATTTCCGCTTTCCATTGACGGAGCTGGGTGCGCCAGGCGCCGATTTGCTGCTCCGGCAGCTCCAGCCCCTGTTCGTCGCTGAGACGGTGGAGAGCATTGAGAGCCGGGGTACAGTGGCTGACAATGGCCAAATCGGTCCGGACGATTCGGTCGATGGAGACAGGATCGATATCGATGTGGATGATCCGTGCATTGGGGGCAAAGGCCGAGACCTTGGACGTGGCGCGGTCATCGAACCTGACGCCGATCGCCATGAGAAGATCACATTGGCTGACAGCCATGTTGGCGGAGTAGGCGCCGTGCATACCCAACATGCCGGTCCAGAGCGGATCGCTCGCGGGGAAGGCGCCCAGCCCCATCAAGGTCGATACGACCGGGATCTGGAATTTTTTTACGAAAGCCCGGAAAATCTCGGAAGCCTTTCCGAGAATGACCCCTCCCCCGACGATGATGAGCGGTTTTTTCGCCTGGAGAATCATTTTCAGTGCTTCATTGCAGAGCCCCTCCAGGTCCGGACAGCCCTCCTCCTCGGGAGGAGGGGCGGTTCGGGAGAGCTCCGCTTCCGCGACCGACTGAATAACATCTTTCGGCAGATCAACGAGGACGGGTCCCGGCCGCCCTGAACGGGCAATCTGGAAGGCCTCCCGGATCGTCCTTTGCAAATCACCGATGTTCCGGACCAGAAAGTTGTGTTTTGTGCAGGTTCGGGTGATACCGGTGATGTCCACCTCCTGAAAGCCGTCGCTGCCGATGAGGGCGGTGGAAACCTGTCCTGTAAGGACGACGACGGGGATGGAATCCATATAGGCATTGGCAATCCCGGTCACCGTGTTGGTGGCGCCGGGCCCCGAGGTGACAAGGCAGACGCCGACCCGACCCGAGGCCCTGGCGTAACCGTCGGCAGCATGGATGGCCCCCTGTTCGTGCCGCACCAGGATGTGCCTGAGCTTCTGCCGGAACATCTCGTCATAGATATCCATGACGCATCCTCCCGGATAACCAAAGAGTGTATCGACATTTTCTTCCTTCAGGGCCGTAAAAAGTATCTGCGATCCGGTTTGTTGCATGGCTTCTCTCCTTAAGTCTGTTTTTCCCCAAAAAAAAACCGTTACCAGGGATGGTAACGGTTTGCAGTTCAAGTTTTTCAAGAACAGACCATCACCCAGTCCCTATGCAGCAGGGAATAATGATTCCGATAATAATCGCAATCGGCGCCGGGTTAAAGATGGACTTGGCTCTTTCTCTTTTCATAACGATCCTTCCAATAGTGGCTCCCTAATAGCAATCCGTTTATATCTTGTCAAGAAGATTTTATGAGAGTTTCAAGCATCATGGTTACGCCAGGCTCTGTTAAAATCCCTCGAGCGGAAACTCTCCGGGGAACGAGTTCGAAAAAAATTTCTTGACAATGTTCCGTCTCGCTATTATATAGCCAAAAAGGAATATAGGGAGATCAGCCATGAAGGAATTCATCAAAGTCATGAAGGCGCTTTCCGATCCCAATCGCGTGAAGCTCGTGAAGCTGCTTCAGAAAGGGGAGATCTGCGTTTGCAAGCTCCAGGCCGCGCTCGGGATCGCCCAGCCTACAGTCTCAAAACATTTGAAGATTCTGGAAGATGCGGGGCTGGTATCCCGGAGGAAGGAAGGGCTCTGGGCGCACTATTCCCTAACCGACGGCAGCCGGAATCCCTATGTGGCGAGCCTTCTGGGAAACCTGAGGCACTGGCTGGCTGACGACCCGGACATCATTGCCCTATTTGAACAGAGCCGCCACATCCGGGGGGAGGATCGCTGCGGCATGCCTGGCTGATCCAATATATTGTCATATAGAAATGTATCGTAAAAAGATAAACCGCTGAGAAAGGAGTATCCCATGGCTGAATGTTGCGCGAAAAAAGATGCAACCGGACTGGTGATGATCCAGACCAAAACCGAACCGGTCAAAACAAGGGTGTGGCCTCCGCTGCTGCTCGTCCCGGTATTTGTTCTAATCTATCTCAATCTGGAGAGAGGGACAAATTATCTTGTCTATTCGATTCTTTCGATGGATCGGAATTCCTCTCTCACGGAGGCGGTGCGGTTCTTCATCTTTGACACGCCCAAGGTGCTTATGCTCCTGATCGCTGTTGTCTTTGTCGTTGGGATCATCCAATCCTACTTTTCGCCCGAAAAGACGAGAAAGGCGCTGGAGGGAAAACCGCTCTTCCTGGGCAACATCATGGCGAGCATGTTTGGCATCGTGACCCCCTTCTGCTCCTGCTCGGCGATCCCGCTTTTTATCGGGTTCGTGGAGAGCGGTATCCCGCTCGGCGTCACCTTCTCCTACCTGATCGCTGCGCCGATGATCAACGAGGTGGCGCTCGTTCTTCTCTTCGGCCTCTTCGGCTGGAAGACGGCGCTCCTGTATGCATCCACGGGACTTCTGATCGCCATCAGCGCCGGATGGGTGATCGGAAAACTTAAAATGGAGCGGTTTGTCGAGGCGTGGGTTTATGAAATCAAGGCCGCCGAGCTGACCATCGAGGAACGGGAAACGCCCTTTTCCGAAAGGATTGAGGCTGGATATACGGCGGTCGTGGATATCGTCTCGAAAGTCTGGATCTATATCGTAATCGGTATTGCGGTCGGGGCAGGCGTCCACGGGTATGTGCCGGAAAACTTCATGGCCTCGCTGATGGGCAAATCCGCCTGGTGGTCGGTACCGCTGGCGGTGCTGATCGGTGTGCCACTCTATTCGAGCGCCGCCGGGATGATCCCTATCGTCCAAGCCCTCCTGGCGAAGGGGGCTTCGCTCGGCACGTCGCTCGCCTTCATGATGGCGGTGATCGGCCTCTCGTTGCCGGAGATGATCATCCTGAAAAAGGTGATCAAGCTTCCACTAATCCTGATTTTTATCGGCATCGTCGCCTCGGGCATCATGGTGGTCGGGTATCTGTTCAATATGATCTACTAAATGGAGACAAAGTAATGGAAATCAAAATATTGGGACCCGGCTGCGTCAATTGCAAGAAGGTGGAGAAGCTGGTTCGGGAGGTCGTTGCCGAGGCGGGCGTCGCGGCCGATATCGAGAAGGTAAGCGACATCATGAAGATCGCCAAATACGGTGTGTTCGGCACACCAGCGGTGGTCGTCGACGGTAAAGTCAAGTCCGTGGGGAAAATCCCCAAAAGAGAAGAAATCTTTGCATGGCTCGGTAATGGGGCAAAATAACCGGGGTGGATAGGCAAGCGACTTTCTGTGGAGAGGAGGAAACGAATCATGGCGGACAAAATCATCATTTATGGAACAAACACTTGACCCTTCTGCAACCAGGCTCGGGAAGCCTATGGAGACAGGGCGATTTACCTGAATGTGGATGAAGATCCCGAAAAACTGAAGGAGATGCTCGCCCTGTCGGGCGGCAGGCAGCAGGTGCCCGTGATTGTGGAGGACGACAAGGTGACGGTCGGTTTTTTAGGGGATACTTCCCTGCGCGGCGGCATCCCTCTCTTCGGCGGGACTTGACCGGTAAACCGGTCCCCCGGTGAGGGACCCTGTGGATAACAAATATCTAAAAATACGGGGACACCTTGCGGCAAGGGGTCCCCACTGGAGGTCACAATATGCCTGATAGCATCGTTAAGAAGTTGTCGTTTTTGGATCGCTACTTGACACTCTGGATTTTCCTGGCGATGGCGGCTGGTGTGCTGCTCGGTTATTATGCGCCTGGCGTCGGGGACTGGATCGGCTCTCTGAGGCCCGAAGGAACGCAGACGAGCATTCCGATCGCCGCCGGTCTTATCCTGATGATGTACCCGCCGCTTGCCAAGGTCAAGTACGAGGAGTTGGGCGATGTCTTCCGGAACTTCAAGATTCTGGGGCTGAGTCTGCTTCAAAACTGGATCATCGGGCCAATCCTGATGTTTCTGCTGGCCATCCTGTTTCTGCATAACCAGCCGGAATTCATGATCGGCTTGATCATGATCGGGCTCGCCCGCTGCATAGCAATGGTCATCGTCTGGAACGATTTGGCCCAAGGCGATTGCGAGTATTGCGCAGGGCTCGTCGCCTTCAACGCGATCTTTCAGGTTCTCTTTTACAGCGTTTTTGCCTGGCT
>CAIUXU010000554.1 GCA_903903205.1 uncultured Syntrophobacterales bacterium | reverse complement strand
TACATCGACCACATCCCCGTCTCCACGGCCAGTCTGGCCATTTCGCGCGTCAGCTTTTCATCGAACAGCCAACCTTTGGGGCATGGGCAAAGCATGTGCAGGAAGGTGGGGCCCGGCTGGCTCAGCGCCTTCCTTACCTTGTTCATCAGGTCCAGCGGATGGGCAATCGTGGTGGTGGCGACATATTTTACCGCCGGATGCCCGCCAATAACCAGTTGCGGTGCGTTTTTGGGAAAGAGGGTCTTGCCCTCGGGAATATCCTTGCCGGGAGGGGTGAAGGTGGTCGCGGCGCCGTAGGGCGTCATCGGCGATGTCTGGACTCCCGTGTTCGCGTAGGACTCGTTGTCGTAGCAGATGAAGAGAACCTTGTGGTTACGGTACATCATGGCCGACATCGCCTGAAGCCCGATATCCACGGTCCCGCCGTCGCCCGCCATCACGATGATGTTCGGGAACGGTCCGCCATGACGACCTTTGCGCATCGCAACCTTGAAGGCCGCTTCGATACCGGATGCAACCGCCCCGCCGTTCGTGATCTGGGCATGAATCCAGGAGACCGCGTAGGGAGTGCAGAGATAACTGGCGTTGGCCACATACATACAGCCGGTGGGGCCGATGAATATGGTATCCTTCCCCGCCGCTTTCGCTACCAGCCTGTAGTTCAGCGCAGGACCGCAACCGGCGCAGGTACGGTGCCCCGGCACATACATCTCCGGGCCCGGCACGCGCTTAAATGACTTAACAGGTTCTAACTGTTGATATTTATAGTCAAATGCTTGCATGTTTCCTCCTTGATATTGTAATGGGTGCCAGTGTGTTTACATCCCAAGCCACTGGACGTAATTCCGGACCTTCTTCTCAGCTACCGCCTGTGTGAGAACCTTTGCGATGTGGTCGAAATCGGCGGGCCAGATGACTTCTCCACCGAGGCCGCCCATGAAGGAGGTGACCAGAGGCCGATCGTCGAGATCATAGAGGCTGGCACGAAGCTCATGAATCAAATTGCCGCCCCGCATGGCCCCGCCGTAGGAGGTGCTGGTCTCAATCACCCCGACAGCTTTGACATGACCCAACGCCGCAGCAAGCTGGTGCGTAGGCCACGGGCGAACCCAGCGCAGCCGGGCCATACCGGCCTTTACTCCCTGTTTACGGAGTCTGTCCACAGCCGTCCTGGCGGTGTTGGAATGGGCACCCTGAATAAAGAAGGCGATCTCCGCATCCGCGAGTTTGTACTGCTCCACAAACGGGTCGTAGTTGCGTCCGAAGATACGGTTGAAATCGGCCGTCGCCTCTTCGATGACCTTGGGAACCGCCAGAAACGTCTGTCCCCGCATGGCATCCATCGGAGCGCCCTGGTCCGGTCGAATCTGCGGTCCGTGCGAAACCGGGTGGCTCAGGCTGAGCGGACTGATCGGCCGATAGGGGGGCAAAAACTCCTTCACCTGGGACATCTCGCCCAATGTTACCGAATCCGGTATATGGGAGATGAAATAACCGTCCTGGCAGACCATCTGGGGAAGCATTACGCGGTGGTCTTCACCAACGCGGTAGGCTATAAGGGTGTTGTCATACACTTCCTGCGGAGAGCAGGCCCAACCGAGAAGCCAGCCCTGATCACGGGTTGACATGGCATCCGTATGTTCGGAGCCGAAATCTCCGGGGGGATCGAGCGTCCGATCGGCAATCGACATCTGCACCGGATAGCGGCCACCGGCCATGGGGCTGTACAATTCCATGGCATACGTTACTCCGACTCCCGAACTCCCTGTATAGGCACGGGCGCCGGCGGCGCTGGCTCCCAATACCACAGATACCTGTGCATGCTCACCCTCGCCGTGGATGAATTCCGCATTCAATTCGCCATCTGCGACCATCTTGGCGAGTTCCATCATGATCGCGGTATAGGGGCGGATCGGGTAAG
>CAIUXU010000553.1 GCA_903903205.1 uncultured Syntrophobacterales bacterium | reverse complement strand
TTTCGGGTTGACATCCATCCTCCCTGCCTCGATCTTGGAGAGATCGAGGATGTCGTTGATCAGGGTGAGGAGATTTTTTCCGTTGCGTTCGATGATCTCCAGATAGTTGACCTCTTCGGCGCTCAGTTTCGCACCGGCCTGCATCATCAGCACGCGGGAGAGGGCCATGACGGAATTGAGCGGCGTGCGCAGTTCATGGCTCATGTTCGAGAGAAACTGGCTCTTCAGACGGCTGGCCTCTTCCAGCGACAGGCGCTGCTGTTCGAGCTCCACATTCTGTCCCTGCAACTCCTCCGACTGTTTCCGAAGTGCGAAGGACTGAGCCGCCATCTCCTCTGACTGGGCCTGAATTTTCTCATTTTTGCTCTTCAATACGCGGTTGGCCTCTTCCGTTGCCAGCCGCTGACGATCCATCTCCATATTCTGCTGCCGCAATTCCTCCTGCTGCGCCTGGAGTTCCTGATTCTGCCGTTCCATCTGTTCGGCAAAATCGCGGATCTTTCCGGACGCCAGCACGCCGTTCAGCCGGGCGATCATCACGCTCCAGGCATCATTCACCAACCGCACCGCCGGTGCGGGATAGCTCCGGACACCGGCCAGGGAAATCACTGCCGCAATGCCCCCGGTGCCGGGGATGGGAATGGTGATGATCTCGTGAGGCTGGAAATCCCCACCCACCGTGGCGAAGGTGAAACACGACCCCGTCGGGATGTCGGTGAGGCGCTGGATCCGTCCCGTGGCCAGCGCTGCGCCGAACTCGCCTTCAAGCCCGGCGGCGGAAAAGGAGGCGCGACCGGCGGCGGCAAGTCCGATGGAATCAAAATGGTCGAAAGCGGTTTTTTCTTCGTTCAGCAGATAGAGGGCCCCGACCTGCGACCCTGTATGCTCGAGCAGCGCCTTCAGCAGCTCCCGGGAGAAGGCTCGCAGGTCTTCTTTCTGGAGCATGGCTTCGGCAATCCGGGCGGCGGATTCCTTGCTCTGCCATTCCATCTGGACCGTTTCGACGAGGGCGTTGAACGTGGCGGAAAGCTTTCCGAATTCATTGGCTGACGCATAACGGCTGCGGACGTCCAATTCGCCCAGGCCAAACCGGTCAGCCGCCGAGGTCAGTTCCCGCAGCGGTTCCCGGATGCCCTTCAACAGCAGATAACCGGCGCCCAGCGTCAGCAGCAGAATGGCGCCGAACACCATTCCGAGCTGTCGTATCAAATCATCTTTTTTCTTTTCGGCCGCCCGGTAAAACTGTTCCGACCTGTTCCTGGCAAAATCGCTTATATCCTGGACTTCTCTCAGCAGTTTTTCCACTTGATCGCCGCCGACATTGCCTGGCTTTGTGCGTCTTGCCGCTTCAGCGGTCTTCCCGGCCCGCAAAAGTCTGATGGTCTCCTCGCGGATCGATTTCCACCGAACAAAGGCACTGTGGGCCTCTTCGACGTCTCTCCGGGGACCGAGATAGAGGTCATACAGAATGCCGAACTGCCGGACAGCGGCAGCTTCGTGGATGTCGATATCCTGAATGACGGATTGTCTCTGCTGCTCATTCTCGGCCATGATCAGATCTTTCATATCCCGATGCATTGTAAGGATGTTGGACGTGAGATCCCCGAGGGCTCTGCGGACCTGAAGTGGATGTTCGTAAAGCTCTTTGGTTTCATGCCACAGACTGTTTGCCTGGAACCAGGCCGTCGCTCCGAGGAGCGCCACGAATACCAGAATCGCGCCCATGCCGATTTTAAGTTGTGTGCCAATCGTCAGATCTTTCAGTTTCATTGTTTCACCTCACTCCTAACTTTTCCGGTAGATCGGACTGAAATCAATAACCCGGCTGAAGTGACGCTGATATGTCATGGTCGGCGTCTCTGCCTCCCCAAGGATCAGATACCCCTTCCGGGCGAGCGAATGGTGCAGCTTTTGAAAGATTGTTCCCTGATATTCGGGATTGAAATAGATTAAAAGGTTGCGGCAGAGCACAAGATCGAAGTTGCCGAAGACGCTCTCTGGTGGCACGCTGTGCTTTTTGTCCAGCATGTCGTAGAGTGAAAAAGTGACCAGGTTCTTGATTTCCGGAATCAACCGGAAGGAGCCACCTTCCTGTGTAAAATAT
>CAIUXU010000552.1 GCA_903903205.1 uncultured Syntrophobacterales bacterium | reverse complement strand
TGCGATTGTTCGGGATCGAGGGTGTGGAACCGAATATCCGCTTTAAGGGCGTCAAATGGAACCGGAAAAGAGGGGGGCGCCTGCTGGTTTACGAAAACCGTCTCCACCGCCGCATGGCCGCTATAGATATGGATCTCCTGGCCGGGCAGAAAGGCCGGGACGAAGAACGGAAAACCCTGGATATGGTCCCAGTGGGGATGCGATAAAAATAGATGGAAGACGGACGATGATCCGCCCTTTCCTGAACGCATGAAGGCATGTCCGAAATCCCGGATGCCGGTTCCCGCGTCGCAGAGGATGAATCCATCACCGCCGCCGATTTCGACACAGGAGGTGTTCCCGCCGTAGCTCCCCCGGACGGCAAACGGAAGTTCCCGGTCGATAAACGCCGCGATCTCCCCGTCCGTCGCAAGATCATGCGACCGGGATGCCTTGATCGCCCGGAAGATCTTTTCGCGGATCTGTCGTGCTGTCGCCGGCGCGGGCAGCGATCCGCGCGTCCCCCAGAACTTTATGTTCATCCCATCACCTCCCCGGGCGCGAATTTAGAATAAAATCGGCCCGATGTCAACCAGCAAAGCGGTTCCTGTGGATCTTTTGCCTTGAAAATATTGCGCGACTCTGGTATCCGACAGCGCAGCATAACGTCTTGAATGGAGGAATAGTAAAGTGATTTTGTGTCTATTCCAGTCTGCCCCACTTATATGAGGCGCTTTCAGGGAACCCGTGAGGTTCCTAGGGACGGACTCATCTGCAATTCTCCTGCCTTGCGTCTAGGACCGGCCTTTCGTTTCGCCGCCGGAAGCAGGCGGAGAGACGAAAGGAGAAATCGTGAAAACAAAAATCTTGTGGCTGTTGGTGGCGGTGATCCTTCCCGTCTTCGCAATGATGGCAAATGCCCATGCTAATCCGCTGGACTCATTCAAGGGCGAGAGCGGAACCATCCGAATCGCCGGCGGAACGGCGCATATCCCGGTGATGAAAGAGGCAGCCAGGCAGATCATGGCTGTGAATCCCGCTATCAATATCACGATCGCCGGCGGTGGCTCGGGAGTGGGCATCAAACAGGTCGGCGAAGAGCTGGTGGACATCGGCAATTCCGGCCGCAAACCCACCGACGGGGAGATTGCCCGGTACGATCTGAAAATGTTTGAGTGGGCGATCGATGGCGTGGGGGTGGTCGTCAATCCCCGGAATCCGGTCAGAGGCCTGAGCAAGTCAAGATTGCAGGAGATCTTTGCCGGCAAAGTTGTGAACTGGAAGGCGCTGGGAGGGGCGGACAAGGGGATCAACCTCTACACCAGGGACGAGGCCAGCGGGACGAGAGAGGTCTTCTGGCAGGTGGCGCTGGACCAGAAAGAGATATCATCCAAAGCGAACGTCGTCGTTTCCAACGGCGCCATAAAATCCGCCGTTGCGGGTGATCCTTACGGCATTGGCTATGTATCCGTCGGACATATCGATGAAACGGTTGCGCCGGTGGCCATCGACGGAATCGCACCGACCCTGGCAAGTGTGAGGGAGCGAAAATATACGATTTCCCGTGGACTCTTCAGCAATACCCGAAAGGAGCCGAAGGGATTGACGAAGAAATTCATCGACTTTCTGCTCACGCCGGAAGGCCAGAAAATCGCCGCTGACAACGGTTTTATCCCGGTCAAATAATGGCAAATCGGTTGGAAAAAATCACGGAATGGATTTTGACCCTCTCCGCGTTGGTCAGCGCCTTCATCACGGTGCTGATTTTTGTATTTCTATTGATCTTCGGTCTCCCCTTGCTCCAGGGAGGCCAATGGTTTGACCTGCTTGCAAGCCCCTGGTCGCCGCGCGAGGGTCTTTATGGCATCCGGCCGATGCTGCTGGGGACGGTATATATCTCTCTGCTGGGCATGGCTTTTGCGTTTCCGCTCAGTTTCGGCTGTGCGGCGCTGATCAGCGTCTTCGCCCCGCGGAGCTTCGGCGGCTTCCTGCGTAAAGTGGTGCAGTTGATGACCGGCATCCCCACAGTCGTTTACGGATTTGTCGGGATATTTTTGCTGGTGCCGATGGTTCGGGAGATCTTGCAGGGCGGCTCAGGCATGTGTCTCCTCACGGCATCGCTGATGCTGTCCATCCTGATTTCACCGACACTGATCCTCTTTTTCGTTGACGGCTTTGACAGGGCGCCGAGATCGCATCTGGATGCGGTCGCCGCCCTGGGGGGAAACGAGATGCAGCAGTTCATCTTCGTCATCCTCCCGAACGCCTGGAGCAACGTCCTGAGCGGGATCGTGCTCGCCTTCGGCCGGGTGCTGGGCGACACTTTGATTGCGCTGATGATCGCCGGTAACGCCGTGCAGGTTCCAGGCTCGGTCCTGGAGTCAGCGCGAACACTTACCGCCCATGTCGCGCTGGTGATTGCCGCCGATTACGACAGCCCGGAGTTTAAATCGATCTTTGCCTGCGGCATCACCCTTTACCTGTTCTCCGCCATGATGGTCGTGCTGATCCGGTCGATCGGCGCCATTTCCGGGAGGAAAAAGAGATGAGCTGGTGGCTGGAAAGGACCATGATCATATTCTGCTGGATCTGCGGCTTCACTTTGCTCGCGGCCATCACAACCATCCTTGGCTACCTGCTGTATCAGGGCCTGGGAAGCATCAACCTGCGTCTGATCTTCGGCAATACTTCTGTTGTGGACGCACTGCTGTTGCGAAAACATGTCTTCGCCGGACTCTTCCCGGCCATGGTCGGAACAGTCGCTGTGGTCACGCTGTCGGTGGGTTTTGCGATCCCGGTGGGAATAGCCGGCGGGATTTACATGGCCGAATACGCCAGGGGTGGGGTCAAAGCGGTTCTCGGGTTTTGTTTTGATATCCTGGCGGGCGTGCCATCCGTCGTCATCGGCCTCTCCGGATTCGCGCTGGCGATTTTTCTGCACAGGCATTTCTCCGCCGCCATCTACCCTTCGCTTTTCATCTCCAGCCTTTCGCTGGCCGTTCTGGTACTGCCTTATATCATCCGCTCGACCCAGTTTGCGCTGGAGAGTTTGCCCGCAGATACGAGACGCATCGCCGTCGCTTTGGGCGCAACGAAATTGCAGAATATTGTTTACGTGCTGATCCCCAGGTCGCTATCGGCCATTTTCAGCGGCATCATCCTGGCGATCGGGCGCTGCGCCGAAGATACGGCGGTAATCATGTTGACCGGAGCGGTGGCCTTTGCCGGTGTTCCAAAATCGCTCTTCGCCCAATATGAGGCGCTGCCATTTTATATCTATTACATCTCTTCCCAATACGCCAATCAGCAGGAGCTGTTGAGCGGGTATGGCGCTTCGCTCATCCTGATGCTGATCTGCGCCCTCTTGTTTTTCGTCGCGTCCATGACCCGGAAAGGAGTAGCCTGTCAGGCGCTTTACCGCACCTGAATTTCATCATGACTGACTCGATTAAAATCAAAATTGAACATCTGTTCTTCTCCTATCAGGACCGCTTCGTCCTGCGCGACGTCAATCTGCGGATTGCGGAAAACACGATTACCGCAATCATCGGTCCTTCGGGCATCGGGAAATCGACGCTTCTGATGACGCTCAATCGCCTCTGGGAGACCATTCCCGGGGCGAAGCTGCGGGGGGAAATTGAGATTAAATTCCAGGGGCGGTTTCAGGAGATCCATGACCGTAACTATCCGCTGGTAACGTTGCGGCGCTCGGTGGGCATGGTGTTTCAGACGCCCAATCCTCTGCCGATGACCATTTTCGGTAATGTTTCCTTCCCGTTGAAACTGGCAGGTTTCCGGAAGAAGAGCGAGATGGGTGACAGGGTCGAGCAGGCGCTGAAGCGGGCCTATCTGTGGGACGAAGTGAAAGACCGCATGAACGAAGATGCGCTTCGCCTCTCAGGAGGGCAGCAGCAGCGTCTCTGCATCGCCCGGGCGCTGATCCTGGAACCGGAGATCCTGCTGCTGGATGAACCGACGTCATCTCTCGATCCAAAATCCGGCGCGGTGATCGAAGAGCTGCTGGTAAACCTGAAAGACTCCTGCACCCTCCTGATCGTCTCCCATTACCAGGATCAGGTGCAGCGCATTGCCGACGCCGTCTTCGAGCTTGCGGAGGGAAAATTCGTCCCGTTTGACATCCGGCAATCCTGACCGCTGGGTCTAATCCGCGGCTGTCGCCAAAAATCCTCTTGACAACGGTTTGGCTTTCCGGTAGGGTCCGGCCGCAATTATGAATCGGAAGGAATGGATCGTGAATCAAACATCGTCGAACAGCCTGCTTCTCGTTATTGGCGTCGTAGTACTCGTACGCACCG
>CAIUXU010000551.1 GCA_903903205.1 uncultured Syntrophobacterales bacterium | reverse complement strand
CTGAAGTAGCACCAGGGTCAGATATAATCCGAAAATACTTGAAGAGATATTGGCATAATCATGTATGTACTCCTTTCTATTAGAATTATTCCCCATTCCCGCTCTGGTCCTCTCCCGAATGGGGAGAATGGATGACCGGCAGCGTGTTTGCCCCTTGCGGCATCAGTGTAATTCTCGGCTCTTTTGTACCGCATTTTTTATACGCGATCTCCAGCGCCTCCCCGATCGTCGCGACGGGAATCATACCGGCCCTTCTTACAAGTTCGGCGTTTTGCGGCAGGGTGACCATGATGAAAGAGGCCCTGTCGCTGCATTCGACCTCTTTCCAGGCCACCCATCCCGGAATGGTGAAATCCGCCCGCAGCGCCCTTTCCATCTCCAGCCGGGAACCGTATTGGAACCACTGGGGAAATTCCGGCGGCTCCTGAATGTCCAAGCACTCGCTGACGATGATCACCGCCCCGCCTTGCTTGACCGCATAACAGGCATTGTCCATGGTTTTGCCGGTCTGATAGAGATTGATGTCTTTGGGGAACCCACCGGCAGAGGCAATCACGATATCGGCCAGGCCCGGAATCGGAACGCTGTAGATCTCGTCCACAAGCTTTGTTCCCGCCTGCCAGGCGGAGACCCAGTTTCCGGCGAAAATCCCGGCATAATCCTCTTCGGCATTCGGCACGACGTTGAGGATAAAATCCGGCTGAGCCAATCCGGCAATCTCCATCATGTCTTCGTGGCATTCGTTGCCGCCGGTTTTGCCGGATCTGGCGTTGGGGTTCGACCCGGAGCCCAGCTCCCGTCCCATGGCCCAGAGGTGATTCTGCTGGATGGTCCTGATGGAGCTGAAACCGGGGATGACGCTCTTTCTTCCCCCGCCGTACCCCACCATGTAATGGTAAATGATGCCGCCGGTCAGGATGATCCGGTCAGCCTCGGCGACGATACGGTTGATCGCCACCTCCGTTCCCCGACTCGTTTTTCCGAGGAAAACCATGTTCTCCAGGTCCCGTGCATTGTGGTTCACCACGTTCACCCGATCCACAACTTCTCTGCCGCAGAGAAGCGCCATCTCCTCTTCCGTGTTTTGCCGGTGGCCTCCCACGACGACCAGGATGTTGATGTTTCGATCAGGAACACCGGCTTCCGAAATGATGTCGAGAAGGGTAGGCAGGACGAGATCCATACGCTGCCAACTGCGGGTGATATCGCTGACGGCAATGGCCACTTTGTCCGTGGGGTGAAGCATCTCTTTTAGCGGTGGGGAATCAATGGGTCTTTCCAGCGCGGAGCGGATGGCCCCGGGGATGTCCGAAACAGCCGGGTAATCTTTCCCGACCACTTCACAGTAAATCTGACCGGCGGGAAGGGAAAATTCAACCTCACCCCTGCCGTATTTTAAGTGGATTTCTCTCGTTTCCAATTTTCTGCCCCTTACCAGGCGAATTGCCTTTTTCTCGTTTTGTCAGTAGCTGATCGGGATGATAATCTCCCGGAGGATCGTTTTAAAGACCGCCTGGCCAATGAGATCCATCTGCGCAATCTGGTCGATCCGGTCCTGCGTCGCTTTGATTTCCTCGCGGCTGAAAAGGCGGTTCATCAGGTTGCAGGAGACCAGCAGCGAAATCAGCAGGATATCCCGCGGATCGGGGATGTCGTCGCTGAGAATCGTCGTGCGGAGGCGTTCCCGGACCTCCCGTTCTTCAGGACCCGGCAAAACCGCGTACCACGTCTGCGGGATAAAGCCCAGAAGCTTCTTTTCCTCGCG
>CAIUXU010000550.1 GCA_903903205.1 uncultured Syntrophobacterales bacterium | reverse complement strand
CGCGATAAAAAACGCCACGGGCCGCAGCGCCCCCACCACCTGACCGGGCGTCATGCGCGCAGCCCCCACGACCGCGGCGATAAAGACACTGATCAGCGCGATCTCCGACAGAGTCGCCGCGAAGATGAGGAGGCTGAGTGCAACGACGGAGAGGATCTTCAGCCGCGGATCGAGGCGGTGGACGATCGTGTCGCCCGGCAGGTACTGTCCCAGCCTAATCATCTCCCGTCCCTTTCCGGAAGAGCGTTGAGGCCGATAGCAGTCAGGCGTTCCGCTTCTCCGAAGACCTCCGCCGGTGTTCCGGTCAGCAGCACCTGCCCGCGGTCTATCACAACGACCCGGTCCGCCTCCGCAACGTCCCCCATGTCATGGGCGATATGGATAATCGCCATCCCTTCCCGGTTAAGCCTCCGGATGATCGCAAGAACGCGCTGTTTGGCCGCCGGATCGAGATAGGCCGTTGGTTCGTCAAAGACAATGTATCGGGGGTCCATCGCGACCACGCCGGCGATCGAAAGGAGACGCTTCTCCCCGCCCGAAAGGGTGTGGGGCGCCCGTTTCTCGAAACCCGTCATCCCGACCATTGCCAGGCACGCATCGACACGGCGCCTGATCTCCGCGGAGGAGAGGGCGAGGTTTTCCGGCCCGAAGGCGACGTCCTCCTCCACTGTCATCCCCACGATCTGGCTCTCCGGGTTTTGGAAAACCATCCCGACCCGCCGCCGGATCTCCCGGATGGAAGAGGTGTCGGTCGACATCATTCCGTCCACGCAGACCGTACCGGCGTCGGGGAACAGGAGGGCGTTCAGGTGTTTGATGAGCGTCGTCTTGCCAGAGCCGTTCGGGCCGATCAGCGCCGTGTGAAAGCCTTCGGCAATATCGAGAGTGACCCCCCGGAGGCAGTCGGGCGATCCTGTTTCGTAGCGGTAGATCAGATTTTCGACACGGATCATGGGAACTTCCCACCGAGTCGATCCCGGAGCTTGAGTGCGATCCAGGCCGTGAGGCCGATTTTGATTCCGTCTCCCGGAAGGAAGGGGAGGACGCCGACGACCAGCGCTTTCATGGGGGCCAGACGGGCGACCAGGGAGAGCTGGAGAACCCCCAGCGCGTAGAGAACCGCCGTTCCTGCGACGAGCGAGAGGCAGAGCCACGCAAAGCCGGGACGCACCTTCAGCGCGGTGACCTTGCCGATCACGAATGCGGCGGCGACAAATCCGATCAGGTAGCCGCCCGTCGGTCCGAAGAGGACGCCGAGGCCCGCCTTGCCGCCGGCAAAAACCGGAAGGCCAATGATGCCAAGGAGAAGATAAACCACCTGACTGAGCGCCCCGAGACGTCCCCCGAGGAGCGTACCGGCCAAGCCTAAAAACAGGGTCTGGAGCGTGATCGGCACCGGCGGGAGCGGGATGATAATATAGGCCCCCACAGCGGTCAGCGCCCCGAAAAGGGAGGCGAAGACCATGCCGCGAAGGGAGGTCTGTTCGGTGTTCATGAAATTTCGAAATACCTTTCCATTGAAGGTTGGCCCGCACCGGGATACGGTATCCCGCTTCGACGCCACCCGGTTCACTTTCGTGAACATACTTCAATCCTGCCAGATTTTCAACCTTCTAATGCCCGCAAAACCGATTTATGCTCTAGAAGGCCTCTCCGGATACCAGAGTCGGTTCAGGTAGAATAATCAGATACTTTGTAAGACCTACAGCAGCAAACTGCTCTTCAATGATGGCTGCAAGGGAAGGGGTAAATTTATCATCCCGATCAGTTTGTGGGGACCGAAACACAAGTTTGTTATCCAAGGTGCGAAATGACCAGTCCACCGCAGCGATGGCCAATCTTACCACCGTAGGCAGACCGATCCCCATTCGATCAAGCATGAAGTAGTTGGTCATAATCATTTCGAGGAGATAATCGGGGAGTTGAAATCTTCGTATGATCCGTTCTGTGAGATACATTTTATTTTGTTCAATAAAGTCATCGGACGGGACGAAATCCCCTGTGTGACAATGATTTCGATACACCGTCATCATCAGGGCGCCGATATTCGAAAGGAGGCAGGCGAGTTCTACTTTTCGCGCCGCATCATCCCGAAAGCCGAACCCACGAGCCATAATTCTTCCCACAACCGAAGCGGCAAAATTTTTCGCAAAGATAATCTCTGCCTCAGGGTCTCTCCGGGCCATACTATGCACGATAAACTGCAAAATTAACCCTTTGGTGTGCTGCATGCCGAGGCGGTTGACGACGTCAAAAAAATACTTGGCGGGACCCATTTTCAAGCTGCCATGAAAGGCTGAATTGGCAATATTGAAGAGGTATATGAAAACATCGACCCCCAGCTTGGATTTCAGATTTTCAATTTCGTTTTGTCCGACATCGGCATCGTCCAAAATAGAGAGAATGGCGGGATCAAAACCAAGGAAGGAATCCTTGATCAAGGCAAGCTCTATGGCTTCAATTTGGGATGCAATCTCTTCATCCATGGTTATTTCTCCGACAGGCTATCCTCGCGTTATGGTTCCTTCCATCCAGACCATGACTGTCGGGAAAATAACATCACTTATTTTGTTTAAAATCAATCATTTTGAACACGGAAAGGCCCGGAACTTCTCTACTTTTTTCGCCTGCCTTTGGGTGCGGCTGCCTTTTTGGCTGTGGTCTTCTTTAGTTTACCCAGCCATGCGGGTACACGCTTCTCGATAAAGGAACGGATACCCTCCCGACCCTCCTCGGAGGCACGAACCGTGGCGAGGCGTGTTGCGCTCTCTTTGATCAGATCGGGAGTCATGGGGGCGCCCGCCACAGTGCGGACCCATTCCTTGGAAAGCGCCTGTGCGACAGGGCCACCCTGGATCAGATGCCCGAGCAGTTCATTGATTCGGGTATCGAGTTCCTCCAGCGATGCGATGTCGCTCAGCAGGCCGATACGATAGGCCTCGGCGGCGGTGAAGAGCTCTGCCGAAAGGAAATAGCGCCGCGCCGGTCGCTCGCCCATCGCCCGTATTACATAAGGTCCGATAGTCGACGGAATCAGGCCGAGTCGGACTTCGGACAGGCAGAACTCCGCCTCAAAGGCTGCCACTGCGAAGTCGCAGGCCGCAACCAGCCCGACGCCACCGGCAAAAGCGTGGCCATGGACGCGGGCAATGGTCGGCTTTTGCAAGGTGTCGATGGTGTGCAGCAGGGTCGCGAAGTTCATGGCGTCGGCATGGTTCTGCTCGAAGGGGCATTCGGCCATGCGCTGCATCCATTTCAGGTCGCCGCCGGTACAGAAGCTGCTGCCTGTGCCTGCGAGTACCACAGCGCGGACCGCCGTATCGTCGTTCAGAATACGCATCGCCGCAATCAGCTCCGAGATCATCGTCTCGTCGAACACGTTGTGCAACTTCGGGCGATTCATCCAGACGATCCCGATGTTGTTCTTAATTTCGACCAACAGAGACTGGTATTTCATCTTCTCCTCATTTCCATTTAGCAGAACTTACTTCAGCAGTGGGGCGTCTTGATCTTCCTTCTCCACGCCCAATGCCTGGACTCGTTCAATTTCGCGGATCTTCATACGGATGATGACAAGCAGGCCGAGAATCGCGACCCAGAAAACGGCCAGGCTTTCATAAACAATATAGATGTAGTAGGGCGCCGTGGGAAATACGGCGATTTTGACAATCTTCTCGGCCGCCGGAGCGGCTACCGCGGCTGATGGCAGCAGCAGAATCACCGCCGCCATCAGCCGTGCGAAAAAGAGGGGACAGCTCCCGACTTTTTGCAGCAAAAAACGGGAGCTGTCCCCCCTTTT
>CAIUXU010000549.1 GCA_903903205.1 uncultured Syntrophobacterales bacterium | reverse complement strand
TGGGGGAGAAGATACGCCTGCAGTTCTTCCAGGGTCCACATCGCCCCTCCCTGCCTGTCCACTTCATACGCCCCATCGGAAAAAATGTACAGTCTTGCCTGACCGTCGGGCACAGGGACGGCGCCGCTCTCGTAGGTAGAATCGGGCATACCGCCGATAAAAAAATTTGGGGTGATCAATTGGCTTGTCTCTCCGGCGCCGGTGAAGAGGAGTGCCGGAGGATGACCCCCGCTGGCGTAGCGGATCTCACGGGTGGTGCGATTGTAAACCCCGTACCAGATGGTGAAATAGAGGTCATTGTGGTCCTGCATCTGGAAGGCGTCGTTGAGGGAAGCGAGAACCCGGTCGGGGATGCGAAAATCCGTATTCCGCAGACTTTGGGCGCGCAGCACGTTCAGGGCCGAGACGGACAAGAGTGCGGCGCCGACCCCATGTCCGCAGACGTCCAGCAGATACATGGCGAAATGATCTTCATCGATCCAGTGGTAGCCGAAACAATCGCCGCCGAGCTGGGTGGATGGGAAATAGCGCCAACTGGTCCGGGCTGCTCCGACCGTGATGGGCTGCGGCAGAAGTGAAATGACGTAATCGGCGGCCAGCGCCAGTTCCGATGCCAGCGCCTGCTGGCTCTTCAGGAGGGCCTCGTAGGCCTCGTTGCGCTGGAGGAGGTTGATGTAACCTGCCGAGTGATAGCGGATGCGGGCGATCAATTCGATCCGGTCAGGCAGTTTGACGAGGTAGTCGTTGGCTCCGAGAGCAAATGCTTCAGCTTTGGTGGCCGCCTCCTCCCGCGTCGAGAGGACGATGAGCGGGATGTTTTTCAACCGGGGGTGGCCCCGGAAGAACCGGACCAGGGTGAGCCCGTCGATATCCGGCATGACGAGATCCTGGAGGATCACCGTCGGTGAGATTTCGATCGCTTTCTGCAGGGCCTGGTTGGGATCCTGGCAGTAGTGGAAGGAGATATCTGCCTCAGTCTCCAGCATCCGCTTGACGGCGGCCGCAACGATGGCCTGGTCGTCGACGAGCAGGACCGTAATTCCGTGTTCGGGGAGTGTGGCGGACAGAGGTGTTTTTTCCTGTAAGGGCATGGTCATGGATCCTTTCTGGAAGAAGTCATATCGATTCTGTTGATATCGATCTTCCGGCGGACGGCGGCCGCGATCATTTCAATGGGGAGGATTTCGACTGCGGCATTCAGTTCGGCCGCCGCCGCCGGCATGCCGTAAACGACGGAGCTCTTTTCATTCTGGGCGATGGTGTGCCATCCGGCCTGCCGGAGGGCTGCGAGTCCCTGGGCGCCGTCTTTTCCCATCCCGGTGAGGAGCATCGCAACGTCCCGGCGTGGCCAGTAGTGTTCCAGGCTGAGAAAGAAGGCGTTCACCGAAGGGCGGTACGGGTAATCCCGCGGGTCGGGGGTATAGTGGAGCGCGAGGTCTTTACCCAGGACGAGGTGATCATCAGTGGCGGCGACCAGCACCGTATCGGCGGAAGGGCGCATGCCTTCCCGGGCCACCTCCACGCGGAGCGTAGTCTGGCTGTCAAGCCAGGCAGCCAGGCCGCGGGCGAACTGGGCATCGACATGTTGGACGATGACGATAGCGACACCCGGTATCGGCGGCAGGGCCGAGAGGATTGCGGCCAGGGCCTTCGGCCCGCCTGTGGAGGAACCGATGGCCACCAGAGGAGGATGGTCCCCAGGCCCCGTAGGGGTGGGTTTCAAACCCGCCCCTACTTTCGGGGATCGGGGGCTCTTCATGAGGAGCTTCTCGATCGTGGAGATCTTCTTCAGAAGTTCGCTGCCCCCCTCTATGGTCATTCCCGCGCCGAACACGGGTGTACCCACCGCATCCAGGGCTCCGCGCCCCATGGCCTCGAAGACCATGGCCGCATTTCCCTCCACCGTTGCAGTCACGATGAGGATCGCGCAGGGGCTCTCCTTCATGATTTTTCCGGTGGCCTGCACCCCATCCATGACAGGCATAACCAGATCCATCAGGATCAGGTCGGGGCGATCCTGATGACACTTTCCCACGGCCTCCTGGCCGTTCACGGCCAGCCAGGCAAGGGTATGTTCCGGGACCTTGGCAATGACCCGGCGGAGGACTTCGACGGCGAGGGGCATGTTGTTAACAACGGCGATCCGCATGGTTTATGACTCTCCTATCAGATCTTTGACGGCCTGCAGGAGCGTCTCGTCATGAAAACTGCTTTTCGTCAGGTAGTAATTGGCTCCCGCCTCCAGCCCAAGGAGGCGGTCTTCTTCCCGATCCTTGTAAGAGACGATCATGACGGGCAATGTCTTGAAAAGAGGAACCGCCCTGATCTTCCGGACCAGATCGATCCCGTTCATGCGCGGCATATCGATATCGGAGACGACCAGATCGAATGCGCTGCCCTGGAGTTTGTTCCAGCCATCAATGCCGTCCACTGCCACGGTAACCTCATAACCATGAGTTTCCAGCAATTTACGCTCTACCTCCCGAACCGTCAGGGAATCGTCGACGACCAGGATTCGTTTGAACGTAGGGGCGGGTTTGAAACCCGCCCCTACAGCACTATGTTCCACCTTGCGGAGACGGCCATGGGTCAACAGATGATCGATCGAACGCACCAGGTCGTCCACGTCCAGGATCAACACGGGCGAACCATCCTCCAGGATGGCTCCGGCGCTGATGTTCGCGATCTTTCCGAGACGCGTATCGAGAGGATGGACAACCAGATCCTGCTGTCCCAGAAAACGGTCCACGACGAGTCCGAAACGGTTGATGCGGTCGCTGAACACGAGGAGATGGCAGAGGTCGGAACCGCTGCGGCGTTCGGGAATCTGAAAGAGCTGACGGGCATCGACGATTCCGATGTTTTCTCCGTCCAGGGAGTAGAACTGCCGGTCTTCGACAACATGGAGATCGACAAAGGGAATACGCATGATCCGGTCAATCCGGGTCAGGGGCATTGCATACCGCTCGGCATCGATCTCGATGAGCAGCGTACGCAGAACCGACAGGGTCAGGGGCAGCAGGAGGAGGAAACGGGTTGCTTCTCCCTCGTCGGACTCCACACGGACTGAACCTCCCACCTCTTGAACCATCGAGAATACGACATCGAGGCCGACACCCCGTCCGGAAATCTCTGAAACCTTTTCCGCCGTGGAAAAGCCCGGGAGAAAGAGGAATTCCATGAGCTCGGATTTGGTCAAGTTTCCGGCCATATCGGGATTCACGAGCCCCTTTTCGACGACCTTCTTCCGAAGCCGCTCCACAGAGATGCCCCGGCCGTCGTCCCTCACGGTGATGTTCAGCATTCCGGCCACGTGCCTGGCTTCGACGGTAAGTTTCCCTTCCCGGGGCTTCCCCGCAAGCTCACGCTCTGCGGGCGTTTCCAGGCCGTGGTCGAGCGCATTGCGAATCAGGTGCGTCAGCGGCGCTTCAAGCTTCTCCAGGATGTCCCGATCCACAGATGTGTTCGCGCCCAGGACCTCAAAACGAACCTTCTTCTGCAGTTCTCTGGAGAGATCACGGACCAGCCGGGCAAAGCCGTGCATGCCGTCGGAAAAGGGTTGCATGCGGCTGGCCACAACTTCGTCGTAGAGCCGGTGGGCCAGTTTCTCCAGTCGTCGTGAGGAGAGTTCGAAATCGACCGTATGACCGGAGGTCAGGCTGTGAATTCTTTCAACTTTCTGCAGAGCATCCCGCAGCCGTGCAGAGGCGTCTGGATTCGCTTCCTCGTCGATCGATTGCAGCAGGTTCTCAAGTTCGCTTGTCAGCGCGGGGAAACCCTTCCTGATCTTCAAGAGGGCCGGGTAAAAGGCTTTGAAGGATTGGGCCTGAACCAGGGATTCCCCGGCCAGCCCCATGAGCCTGTCCATATGCTCCGTCATGACCCGGACGAGGCCGCCTTCCCCTTTTTCCGGCTTAAGTTGTTTGATCTTCTCCGGAGGAGACGCGGCGTCGGCCGACTCAACAGCATGATCCCGCATCGTCTCCCCAAATGATCCCGCATCCTTACCCCCATTCCCCGAAGGCGGGTGAAAGGAAGGAGCGGCAGGGGGAGGCGAAGAGACTTTTCCCGCCAGCGCGTCCCGAATGGTTCGGGCCATCTCGTCGAGTGAAACTTCCCGTTCCGTGAGCCAGTCGGAGATGGCGGCTGTCTCGATACGGGCCATGGACATATACGCGTCGTTTCCTTTCAGCAGGAGATCCACATGATCGGCCGTCAGGGTCAGCTTGTGCTGCTGGACCGCCGACAGGACGTCCTCCATGGCGTGCGCAAGGGAGACCGCTGCGGACAGGCCGACGATCCGTGCGGCCCCTTTGATGGAATGGGCTGCCCGCATGAGGGGTTCGATTTTCTCTGCGGTCTGTTCGCGCTCGACGCTGACGAGTCCGTTTTCCAGCACCCGGGTATTATTTTCCAGCTCCACGCGGAACAGGTCGAGAAGCATGGGATCAAAATTGGAGCTCTGGGATGAGGGGCTCATGGGGCAAGACTCCTGCTCAAGGCGGTGAAAAATTTCTCTTCCTCCAGCAGACCTACCATCTTTCCCTGCCAAGGCAGAATGCCGGCCGTCAGGGCGCGGATGGACCTGGATACCGTGGCCGGAAGCTGCTGAATGCCGGCCACGGGGAAGCGGTGCACGCCGAGGATCTCATCCGTGGGAAAGGCGAAGCGTTGTTTGTCCCGGCTGATTACGACGAGGCGCGGATAGACTTTGTGGTCTGCCGTCTCGCCTTCTTCACCGCCAATTCCCAGCAGGGCTGCCAAGTCAACGCAGAGAAGAAGCTCTCCGTTGACGTTGTTGATTCCCCTGAAGACCTCACCGGTTCGGAGGGGAATGGAGTGCGGGAGGGCTGACTCTGCTGCCTCCTGGAAAAAGACGGTCTTGAGGGCCAGCAGCTCCCCCCGGAGACGGAAGACGATGACGGAGATGGTTTCGACATCCCCCACATCCTTGCTTTTGGCCAACCGCGCCGTCCATTCCTCGCGATAGCCGTCCGGAAATTCCCCATCCAGCAGGCGGCGCCCGGCGGCGGCATAGACCGGACAGTTGCGGCAATGGGCAAGGGCGGTATGCTCCGGACAGCTTCGGTCGCCGAAAGTGCCGATCTCCTTCCAGCAGGTTCGGCTAAGGGCCAACGGTTCCATTCGCCCTCCCTTCCGTCGCATCCGCTCTTTGGCGATAGAGAGCCGCTTTCCGGTCGTTCCCCCGCTGTTGGTAAAGCAGACTCAAATGGATCAGCGTTTCGTGGTGATCAGGATCGAGATAGAGGGCCTTGAGGTAGCACCCCTCCGCATCCCCTGACTGCCGGGCTGCTTCGTGAATCAGACCCAGCAGGCAGTATCCGTCGGCGTGGGGGCGCTGTTCTCGCAGATATCGCCGGCAGAGAGCCGCCGCTTCGTCGAACAGACCCCGGTCGGCCAGGGCCAGGGCCTCGGCGTGCAAAACAATGTGCTGAGTGCTGAGTGCTGAGGACGGAGAAACAAGTGCTGAGGACTGAGGGCTGAGGGCAGAGGGCAGAGGACTGCGGACTGCGGACTGCGGACTGCGGACTGAGTTATTTACGGAGCACTGAGCACTCAGCACTTTCTTTCTGCATGCAAAGGCCCGGGCATGGCGGATGGCGGTAAAGCCGTGCTGCAGCAGAATACCCAGCTCTGCATGTCCGGTGAAAAGGATTCCATCAGGGGCGAGGAGGCGGTCGACATTTTCGAGGACCAGCCTTCTTGCCTCGGCAGTTAGATAGATGAGAACGTTTCTGCAGAAGATGATCTGGTAGGGCGCCTGCCCGGCGAAAAAACGAGGGTCTACCAGATTGTCACGGTGAAAATGGACGGTCCGGACGACGGCCTCTGAAAGAAAGTGCTGAGCACTCATCACTTTCTTTTCGGGGCCGGTGAAGAAAGCTTCCTGCGCGGCGGTCAAGGGTTGCCGGAACGACCCTTTGCCATAAACGGCCCTGTCGGCGATGGTCAGCGCTCTGCGGCTGATCTCCGCCGCATCCAGATGAAATTGCTGGGGCAAAATACCCGCTTCCATTAACGTCATGGCGATGGAATAGGGTTCCTCGCCTGTCGAACAGGGGACGGAAAGGATGCGTACCTTTTCACCCGGGTGGGAAGGGAACCATTTTTCACACAGATGCTGTTTCAGCAGAATGAATGGTTCCGTGTCCCGGAAAAACCATGTTTCGGGAACGACGAGCTCTTCCATGCAACGTTCGAACTCTTCGGGAGAGGTTGAAAGCAGCTCCAGATAGGCCGTCGCATCCGCGACGCCGGATCGCTTCACAGCCTCACGGATGACCCTTTCGAAGCCGGCCCGGCCGAAAGAAGCGGTGTTAAGCCCCAGGGTGTCGAT
>CAIUXU010000548.1 GCA_903903205.1 uncultured Syntrophobacterales bacterium | reverse complement strand
CTTCTTGTCACTGGAGGAGGCCGCCTGCATCGGGCGCGGCAGCGGCATGCGCAACAATTCGACCCTGACTTTGGTGATTTTCATGATCTCTTTTCTCCGACAAACTTTATCGGCTCCCCGTCCGCAACGAACGGGGAGCCGATCGTAAATATCTCAACGGCATGTAGTTAATAAGATTAGATACTTAAACTGGTATCCTCTATTTTTGCGACCTCGTCAAAAGACGTCATACCGGTGAAAACCGGTATCCAGTGTTTTCGTAACACACTGAAATGTCTGGATTCCGGCTTTCGCCGGAATGACGGTTGCTGGGCATCCCCGCCTTCGCGAGGACAAGCTTTCGACTTTTGACAAGAGCATTACTTCTTGATCCGCCCCAATTCCTTCATGATGACTTCGTATTCGACCATCTTCTTCTTCACCAGGGCCAAGGACTCCTCGGGCCCCATGAGCTCGGTTTTAAAGGCGTTCTGATCCATCTTTTTCTTGACCTCCGGGTCTTTCATGACCTTCTCGAAGGCATCGGCAAGAATTTTGATGACATCATCCGGAGTCCCCGGAGGGGCTGCGACACCCCGGTAGGCGCCCTCCACGATGTCGTATCCCTGCTCCTTGAAGGTCGGAATGTCGGGGAGAACCTCCATCCGTTTCTCCGACGCCATGGCCAAACCACGGAATTTGCCCTTGTACTGGGCCCCCATGGTGGAATAGGTCATCAAGGCCGTCACATGTCCGCCCAGCAGGGCGGGAATGGCCGAACCTGTCCCGCCGAAGGGGATGTAGGTCAACTGGATTCCAGCAGCCTTGCTGAGCATCGTGGTCCCCAGATCGTTGGCTGAAGAGGTGCCGCTGCCCCCAATCGTAAAGACGCCGGGGGGGCTCTTTTTGGCAGCATCAACGAAATCCTTGAGGGTCTTGTAGGGGCTGTCATTCCGGACCATCAGAAGATTCGGTGTGCTCTCGAACATGTAGATATTCTTGAGATCCAGGGTCTTGTACCCGGCATTGCCCATCTCCAGGGGCTGGAGCGCGATGTGGGGCAGGTTGTGGCCGGCGATCGTATAGCCGTCCGGCTTGCTCTGGACCAATTCAGCCCAGCAGAGGGCCCCGCCGCCGCCAATCTTATAGTTGATGGTGACATCCTGGCCGAGCGCCTTCTTCAGTGCCTGTTCCTGGAACCGGGCGGTGATGTCCGACTCTCCGCCGGGGTTGAAACAGATGTTGTAGGTGATCCGCTTGCTGGGGAACTTTTCCGCTGCAGTGGCCACACCGACCCAGACCAGGGCAAGGATGGCAACAAGAGCGGTACAGCCGATAGCATTTTTTTTCATCTCTTTCCTCCTCAAAAATGGTTAATGGTTTTGCGGAATATCCGCACGAGGGGGTTCATCCCTCCACAGGAAGCCCTCGTTGTTTCCGTATCATGGGTTTGACGCCGCCGCTCTCCAGAATGGCCATCACGTAGGCGGAGAGAGGCTCAGCCGTAGCGGTTGCGCCGGATGTTCGATTGATCACCGCGCCCGTTGCCAGATCCACGCTCAGCAGATCACCCCGCTTTACCAACCTGGCGATGCCGGTACAGACGAGAAGCGGCAGCCCCAGATTGATCGCATTGCGGTAGAAGATGCGGGCAAAGGAGTCGGCGAGCACAACCGCAATGCCGGCCGCCTTCAATGTCACCGCGGCATGTTCGCGGCTGGACCCGCAACCGAAATTGGCGCCGGCGACAATCATGTCTCCCGGTTTTACCTCCTTGACAAAGTCGGGATCAACCCTTTCCATCGCGTGCCTGGCCACGAGCTCCGGGTCTGTAAGGTCGAGATAGCCGCCGGGATAGATCTGATCCGTGTCAACATTGGCGCCATATACGAATGCCGTGCCGCTGATTGCGCCCTTCATCTTTCTGCCTCTTTCTGCCCCAGGTATTGCGCCGGATCGGCAATTTTCCCCTCCAGCGCAGCGGCGGCGACCGATGCCGGCGATGCGACGAAGATCTCGGCCCCGGCATCTCCCATGCGGCCCGGAAAGTTGCGGCTCGAAGCCGTGATGCAGGTCTCGCCCGCGGCCAATATCCCCTGGTGCGTTCCGAGGCAGGCGGCGCAACTGGGGGTAACGAAGGTTGCGCCGGCCGAAACCAGGGTTTGAATATACCCCTTGGCCATCGCCTCCAGAAAGACCCCCTTGGATGCGGGAACCACGACAAACCGTGTCCCGGGGTGGACGTGCTTCCCCTTCAGGATCCGGGCGGCAACCGCCAGATCCTCCACCCGACCGCCGGTGCAGGTACCCAGATAGGCCTGGTCGATCGGCCTGCCCAGATAGGCTGTGATGTCCGAGACATTATCCACACTGTGGGGAACGGCGAGTTGCGGTTTGAGACCTGTTACGTCGAAGGTATGCTCCGCAGTGTAACGATAGCCGGGATCGGTGGTCACACCGGGAGATTCCAGATTCACCTTTTTGTTCTGCAGGAAGTCGAAAGTGACTTGATCAGGCTGGATATAGGCCGTTTTTGCGCCCATCTCCGTCGTCATGTTGCATAGAGTCATCCGCTCTGACACACCGAGCCCTTCCAGGAGGGGACCGGCCAGCTCCACCGCCCGGTAAACACCGTAATCGGCGCCCAAAGTTCCGATCACCTTGAGGATCACATCCTTCGCATACACACCGGGGCCGAGGGTTCCCTTCAGATTAATCCGAATCACTTCCGGCACCCGGAACCACAACTGTCCCGTCATCAAAATAATTGCCAGATCGGTGGCGCCCACGCCGGTTCCAAAAGCCCCGAAAGCGCCGTGGGTCGTGGTATGGGAGTCCGTAACCACCACCAGCATCCCCGGACGGACCAGCCCTTTGTCCGTCAGAACCTGGTGACAGACACCTTGATCGATGTCCATCAGGAGATCGATCCCCTGCTCCCGGCAGAACGTACGGAACTGCTTCTGGTTGTCGGCCTGGGTGATCGTCGAGGCGGGGGCAAAATGGTCGAGAAACATGACCACTTTCCCGGGGTCATACACCTTCTGTCCGCCCATCTCGGCAAAAGAACGCAGCGTCTGCAGATAGAGGTCATTGATACCGGCAAGATCCACGGTGCAATTGACAATCTCCCCGGTGGTTACTTCCTCTCTTCCGGCGGCCCTTGCCAGGATCTTCTCAACGGCATGCACGAATTTTTCTCCTCATTTCAAACCATTCTCCTTCATGCTGTCCCAGGCGGGAAGGCCCGCTCATATTCCGAAAGCATCAATACTCCGCGTCATCCTTGACAACTTCGGGTGCTTTGGCCTTTACCTGAGACCAGATCCCGCGGCCGATAGAGAGGAGCGCAAGCACCATGAAGATCGCCGAAATGGGGCGGGTGAAAAAGATCAGCGGCGACCCCTGCGAAATGAGCAGGGACTGCCCCAGCGCCGTCTCCAGCATTTGCGCAAGCACGCTCGCCAGGACCATCGGGGCAACGGGAAATCCGAGCTTCCGCATGAAATATCCGATCACGCCGAAAAGAAGCATCACCCATACATCGAAGCCCTGGAAACGGATGCTGTAGGTCCCGATCATGGCACAAAAGACGATGATCGGCCCCAGGATATAGAAGGGGATTCTGCAGATCTTGGCCCACATCCCGACCAGCGGCAGGTTGAGGACCAGCAGCATCACGTTGCCGATATACATGCTGGCGATCACCGCCCAGACGAACTGCGGGTTCGTCTGGAACAGCATCGGTCCGGGCTGGAGACCGTACATCATCAGCCCCCCGAGCAAAACGGCCATCGACGGCGCCGTGGGAAGCCCAAACGAGAAGAGCGGGATGAATCCGGCGGTGGAGGTGGCGTTGTTCGCCGATTCCGGGGCGCAGACCCCCTCGATCGCCCCGTGGCCAAACCGCTCGGGGTGCTTGGAGACCCTTTTTTCGAGATCGTAGGCCACAAACGTCGTGACCGACGGGGCGCATCCGGGGAGAAGACCCAGGAAGAAACCAACCCCCGTAGCCCGAATCATCGTCCCCGTACACTGCTTGATATCTGCCCAGGTCGGCATCCAGTTGTCGATTTTCATCGTATTAATGGCGGTGATCCGCTGCTCCACATTGATCATCACCTCGCTGATCGCGAAGAGGCCTACGATCACGCTGATGAAATCCACCCCGGCATTCAGGGTCGAGGTCCCGAAGGTAAGCCGGGCAGCCCCGGTGAGCGGGTCCTGACCGATCAGGGCGGCCGTGAGGCCGAGGGACATGGAGATCACCCCTTTGAGCAGCGCGCGGCCCGAGAGGCTGATGACGAGACTTAAGCCCATGAACATCAGCGCGAAATACTCCGGTGGGCCGAAGACCACGGCAAAGTCGGCCAGTATCGGGGCAAAGAAGGTCAGCGCTATAACACTGATCGTTCCCGCGACAAAAGAACCGATGGCCGAGATGGCCAGGGCCGGCCCAGCCTTTCCCTGCTTGGCCATCTCGTAGCCGTCCATCGCCGTCGGGACGGAGGAGGCCTCTCCGGGGATATTGACAACGATCGCCGTCGTCGATCCCCCGTACATGGCGCCGTAGTAGATCGCCGCCATCATGATGATCGCCGAAGTCGCAGGAAGGACCGTTGTCAGCGGAAGCAGTATCGCAATCCCGGAGACCGGACCGATGCCGGGGAGCACTCCAACCAGCGTCCCGATGAAGCAGCCCACCAAAGCCCATAAAAGATTCTGCCACGTCAAGGCGATCGCAAACCCCTGGAAGAGATAGTCAAAGGAAAAACCCATAACGTCCTCCTATTCAAACAGTAAACCCGCGGGAAAAGAGAGCCCCAGCAGGCGGATAAACAGATAATGCGAGATGAGCGCGGTGATCAGGCTGATCACAATCGCCGTCAGCCATTTCGACCGTTTCAGGTACCAGATGGAAAAAACGAGGTAGAAAAACGTGGCAAGCGGCAAACCGAGCGGGCTCATAAGAGCGATGTAGCACGCAAGGCTCGCAAGGGTGACCGAAATCGTCCGAACCCCCTCCCTGTCCGGCCAGTCAATGGCGAAATCGGCCCCCCGTATGCTCCAGGACTTCAGGGCCAGTCCGCTTCCGCAGAGCAGAAGCAGAACACCGACGATCATCGGAAAGGTTCGGGGAGGCAGGCGATGTGCGGCCCCCCCCGTGATCGATATGGACGCCAACAGGATGAAAACGCCGAACACGGCGATGCCGCAACCCACAACAATATCGGCTGCTCTTTGTGTCTTCACAACCACCTCCTGATGTGCAGAGTTCTCAGGGGGCTTTTACCTCCTGAGGCTCCAATCCGCCATTGCTGCGGCAGATCGGGAATTATCCACCCCGGACTCGCCAGGGTGGGCAAAAATGACTGGCGGTGCTGTAGCATTTATTCGGAGCAACCGCAAGGACAATGCGATTGCCAGAGACAACAGCATCCATCCTCCGCCCGGGTTCGCATTTGGCTTGACAATCCCGTGAATTCCTGTTAGCACTTTTCCGCAAGCATTGGATATCATCGATATTTTATATTCATCCAGACAAAGTGAACCGCCCCTGGAAATCTATGGACCTGAAAACGGAAGTACTGATCATCGGCGGCGGCGCGACCGGGACCGGCATCGCACGCGACTTGGCCCTGCGCGGAATCCCTTCGTTGCTTGTTGAAAAGGGGGATTTTACCTCCGGCGCCTCCGGCCGTAACCAGGGGCTCCTCCACAGCGGCGGTCGCTACGCGGTCAACGACCCCGACGCGGCGCGGGAGTGCATTACCGAAAACCGCATCCTCCGGCGGATTGCCCCCCACTGCATCCAGCCCACGGAGGGCCTGTTCGTCTCCCTTCCGGAAGACGGCCCGGAGTACCGGGCGGACTTCATCCGGGCGTGTGGGGCGGCGGGAATCGACACCCTGCCGCTCTCTCCCCGGGAAGCGCTGGCAATGGAACCCCGTCTGAATCCCCGGATCATCGGCGCCGTCCAGGTTCCCGACGGGGCGATCGACCCGTTCACACTTGTCGTTGAAAACGCCCGGGACGCCGAGTCCCGCGGGGCGCGTATTCTGATTCACACGGAGGTCACCAGCCTGATCCGCGACGGACTCCGGATTACCGGGGTCCATGTCCGCGACCGGATCACCGACGAGGCGTTTGCCATCGGCGCGGCCTGGGTGGTCAACGCGACCGGCGCCTGGGCCAACCATATCCTCCGCATGGCCGGCCTTCAAATCGGCCTCGCCCTCTCCAAGGGCTCCATGCTGATCACCAACACCCGCCTGAGCGAGCGGGTCCTCAACCGCTGTCGCCCCTCGGCCAACGGCGACATCATCGTCCCCAACGACACCGTTTCCATCCTCGGCACCACCTCCATGCGGGTGGAGGATCTGGAGCGCTACGAGGTTACCCCCGAAGAGGTCACCTTCCTGGTTGACGAGCTCTCCCGGATGATCCCCGACCTGAAGGGGGAGCGCTTCACGAGGGCCTACGCCGGCGTTCGCCCGCTCCTGCAATCGGAGGAGAACTCCGATGACCGGACCATCAGCCGCGGCTTCGCGCTGATCGACCACGGGAGCTTCAGCGGCCCTGCGGGGCTTGTCACGATCACCGGCGGGAAATTGATGACCTACCGGCTGATGGCGGAAAAAACGGTCGATTTCATTTGCGAACGGATGGGGCTGCATGTCCCCTGCTCGACCCACACTCAACGTCTCCCCGGCGCCGGCCAGGGCCACACACTCAAAGACCGCCTCCTTCGCTTGAGGCGACAGACCCCGGCAGCCAAAGGGGAGCTCCTCTGCGACTGCGAGCTGGTCCCCCGGGAGGCGGTGGACGCGATTTTGCGAGAGGGCAAGGTTCGAGAATTACAGGATATTCTCCACCGCACCCGCCTCGCCAAAGGGACCTGCCAGGGGGGCTTCTGCGTCTATCGCCTGCTCGGGCTTCTCAATGAACGAAACAAGACGGATGTAAGCGGTGGATCTAACCGGATTCTCAAGGATTTTCTCGAAGAGCGCTGGAAGGGAATCCGCCCCGTCCTTTGGGGAACCTCCCTCAAGGAGGAGGAGCTGATCGAGTCGATCTACAAAGGAATGTTCAACCTGACTCACGAAGAACTTCACCCTAACCCTCCCCCGTCGAAGGGGGAGGGAAATTTACCAGCCCGATTGGGCGGAGGAGAGGCATGAAGCGCTTTGACCTCATCGTCATCGGGACCGGCCTCGCCGGGCTTATGGCCGCGCGGACGGCGACCGCTATGGGGGCGAAGGTTCTCATTGTCGGCAAGGGGATGGGCGCACTCACCCTCTTCGGGAATACGGTTGACATTCTCGGGGAGATCCCGCCCGGAACGGAGATGGCAGAGGGGATTACCCGCTGGATCGCGGCCCACCCGAAACACCCCTACGCCCGGACGGGATGGGAGGGGATCAAAAGCGCTATCACCGCATTCCAGGAGCTCTTTTTGCCGCCCTACCCTTTCGCCGCCTCTGGCCGGGGGAACTCCCTTCTCCCCACCGGCGCAGGGACAATGCGGCCCACCTGGCTCATCCCGGTCACGATGGCTGCCGGCGCCGCGATGATTCCGGCCGAGACGCTGATCGTCGGCTTCCGTGGCTTCAAGGATTTTCAGGGCGATACGGTGTCGCTCCACCTGAAATGCCGGGGGGTGACCCTGTCGCTCCCCCGCTACGGCATGGAGGGACTGACGGCGCCCGCAATCGCCCGCCTGATGGACGATACTTCCTTCCGGGAGCGTCTCGGCGAGTCGATCCGTCAGCAGATGGCAGGAGAGCGGTTCATCGGCCTCCCTGCGGTTCTCGGCCTTCGTGATCCCGCCGCGGTTCTAAAAACGCTGGAGACCGTCACCGGCGCCCGGGTATTCGAAATTCCGATGCTCCCGCCGTCGATTCCCGGCACAAGAGTTTTCCACCGTTTCCGGGAGGAGCTGATCGCGAAGGGGGCAGACTTTCGGATGGGGCATTCCGTATCCGGCGTGATGGTGAAGGATGGCTGGTGCGAAGGGATCAGTATCCCGAACCCGCCGCTTGTCGCCGAATACCGTGCGGATCGCTTCATTCTCGCGACCGGCCGCTTCCTGGGCGGCGGCCTCTGGGCGGAGATGGATCGGATCATCGAACCCGTTTTCAACATTCCCGTCTTCCAGCCCGGGGAACGCGGCCAGTGGTTTGGGGAGCGGTTCTTCGACCCGGAGGCGCATCCGATCCACCGCGCCGGGGTCGTCACCGACGCCGATCTTTGCCCGGTCGATGCGGCGGGACGGGTTGTCCTTGCAAACGTTTGGGCAGCGGGATCGATCCTGGCCCATCACCAGGCGATTGAGGAGAAATCACGGGAAGGGATCGACATCGCCACGGGTTTCCTTGCCGCAAAAAGGGCGCTTGCATCATGACGAAAAAAGAAAATCAGCCCCCGCTCACGAAGCTCCCCGACGTCTGCGTCCGTTGTGCGACCTGCATGGCGGTCTGCCCCGTCTCCCGGGTGACGCCCCGTTTCCCGGGACCGAAGCAGGCAGGTCCGGGGGCGCAGCGTTTCCGCTCGGCAGCCGAGGTCTCCGTAGACGACTGGATCCAGCTCTGCACGGGCTGCCGCCTCTGCGACACGGTTTGCCCCGCCGGCGTTCCCATCTCCGAAATGAACCTGATGGCGAAGGCAAAATACCTGGGCGAGCGGGGCAGGACCTTCCGCGACTGGCTCCTCGTCCGGAGCGACCTCTTCGGCGAAATGGCCTCCCGTTACGCAAAGATTGTCAACCCGCTGCTGAAG
>CAIUXU010000547.1 GCA_903903205.1 uncultured Syntrophobacterales bacterium | reverse complement strand
GGAAATGTCAGGGAACGTTCGGTGTATAGCTCCCTGATCTTTTCGATGACCTTCCGGGTATCCTTCGTCCGGTTGGGGATGAAGATGATATCGAAGGAAGGCTGGTTGTCCACGAGAACCCGCCGGCTGTCGTCCATGATCAGACCGCGCATCGGCTTGATCTTCCGCAGGCGGACGCTGTTGTTTTCGGACCTCTGCCGCAACTCGTCCCCCTTGATCACCTGTACGTACCACAGCCTCATTACGAGAAGCGACAGCGCCACCGCAACGATGATCAACAGCAGTTTGAATTTGTGTTTGAACTGACCGGGATCATATCCGTCGAGCCGGTCGTCGATCTTCCGCATGCAGAAAAACCTCGAAATGCTTGAGCAGGACAAAGAAGAGGGGACTCAGGCACCCCACCACAACGGCCTGCGGGACGAAAATCCTCGGGATCGCATCAAGGATGTCGGCGCCGAAGACATAACGGTAAAAAAGAACGATCACCATGCCTTCCAGAAGCGTGCAGAGTGCCGTAAAGGATGCGATCAGGGTCGGTCTCCCGGCATAGATCTTTCCACCTGCGATATTGGAGAGATAAAAAATGAGAACATACAAAAACATATAGAGCCCGAAAATCGCGCTGGTCAGACAATCCAGGAAGAAACCGAGCAGAAGGGACAGGACGCCTCCATGAAGGGTGTCGAGATGGAATCCGAGGTAGATGACGACGATAAGGGAGATCTCTATCCCGAACCAGCCAAAGGAAAACAGTTCCAAAATCGTGAGCTGGACGATCACGAGAAGAAGCAGGAGCAGCGGGAGAAGAAGATAACGGATCATTTTCCGGCCCTCGCGTCCGGAATAAGGGCCAGAACCTCCTCAAGCCTTCCAAAATCGACGGCAGGCGTGACATCGATTTTCTGAAAAAGTCCCTCTTCTTTTCGTGAAACTCCGCTGATGACTCCGAGAAGCAGCCCTTTGGGAAACACCCCGGCCAAGCCTGCGGTGAGAACCACATCGCCCGGCAGTACCTCCTCCACCCGAGAGATGTATTTCAGATTGCACCCCGCCGATCCGGCGCCCTGCAGAATCCCCTGGGCTCGGCTCCGCTGAATCATTCCGTCGACATTGCTGTTTCCATCAACAAGAAGCAGAACCTGAGAGGCATGCCAGGCGGTTTCGATGATCCGCCCCACGACCCCCTGCTCAGACAGCACCGGAAATCCAACCCGCATCCCGTCGGCGGTTCCCTTGTCGATCAGGATGGTTTTGAAAAGGGAGACGCGGTTGCGGTCGATTACCCTTGCAGCCACGACCTGGTTGGTCAGGCCATCCTTGAGGTTGAGGAGTTTTCGAAGGCGCATCCCCTCCATATACCCCTCGCGGTAATTGTTTAATTGCTCGTTCAGGACGGCGTTTCCATACCGGAGCCGCCGGTTCTCATCTTCGATGCCGACGAGAAAGATATACCGTTTCCACGAGTCGTGTAGCCCCTTGAGTAAAACGTTTATTGCGTTTTCCGCGGGGGATGCCACCTCCAGGACCATCTTCCGCAGGAAGCCGGTTTCTGCCAGCCGGGACGCGCTGTAGGAGATGACGGCCAGAGAGATAATCAGCAGGACCGCTGCCACGAAAGGGGATTGGTATTTATGAGGGATCAGCATTCGTCAGCCAGCAATCATTTCAGCGCCCTTCTGCCTATACCTGGAATGTCACCTCTTTGAGGACATCCAGTTGATCGAGCGCGATTCCGGCGCCCCTGGCCACGGTAGAGAGAGGATCATCCGCAACGGTGATGGGAAGACCCGTCTCCGCACGGATCAGCAAATCCAGGTTCCGAAGCAGGGCGCCGCCGCCGGTGAGGACGATCCCGCGGTCAACAATGTCTCCTGCCAGTTCGGGAGGTGCATTTTCCAGAGCGTCCCTGATCGCGTCCACAATGAGGCTGATGGGTTCGTTGATCGCCTCCCGAACCTCATCCGAGTTGATCTCCACGATTTTTGGGATGCCGGAGATCAGATCTCTACCCCTGACCTCCATCTTGCGTACCTCCTGGCTGGGATCGGGATAGGCGTTGCCCAGGGTTGTTTTGATGATCTCTCCCGACCTCTCTCCGATCAGGAGACTGTATTTTCGTTTCAGGTACTGAACGATCTCTTCGTCGATCTTGTCTCCGGCGACCCGGACAGACTTCGAATAGACGATACCGGAGAGCGAGATCACCGCCACCTCCGTTGTTCCCCCGCCGATGTCCACGACCATCGAGCTGATCGGTTCGGTGATCGGCAACCCGGCGCCGATCGCCGCCGCCATTGGTTCCTCGATCAGATAGATCTCCCTTGCCCCGGCTGATTCAACTGTTTCGCGTACGGCCCGTCTCTCTACCTGGGTGATCCCGGAGGGGATGGAGACGATGATCCGGGGCCGAACCAGGGCCCGGCGGTTGTGAACGCTCAGAATAAAGTGTCTGAGCATCGCCTCCGTGATGTCGAAGTCGGCGATCACGCCATCCCGCATGGGTCGGATGGCGACGATGTTTCCCGGGGTTCGGCCGAGCATCTTCTTCGCCTCGATCCCGACGGCAAGAACCTTCTTTTCTCCCTTGGCGTTCTTGTGGACGGCGACGACGGAGGGTTCGTTCAGCACAATACCCTTTCCTCTGACGTATACGAGGGTGTTGGCCGTTCCCAGATCAATCGCCAGGTCATTTGAAAACTTTCCCAAAATAAAATCGAAGAGCAAGCTCGTTTCCTCCTGATGATTCGGTAAAATTGCATTCACAATCGAAAGGATAGTTTCAATTGGACGGCTTCCTATATCGTATTTCCCATCCCATATCAATCCATTTTTCCAAAAAATCATTGCATTTCGAGGGTGACTATATTAGTAACCCTTCTAATTCTAAATCATGGAGGGAATATTTAATGCTCGACATCATGAGAAAACATGCCAGAAACTGGCTCATGAAGCTTATTCTGGGGATCATCATCGTTGTCTTTGTCTTCTATTTCGGCTCGATGGGTGGGAAGCAGAGGGCGGAGCGAATTGCAATCATCGACGGCAAGCCGATCGTCTTTGCCGATTTTCAGCGGGAATACCAGAATATGCTCGACGTGTACCGCCAGCGTTTCGGGCAGGCGCCTACGGAAGATATGCTCAAAGGGCTGAATCTCAAGCAGCAGGCGCTCGATAATCTGGTCAACCAGGCGGTCCTTCTGTTGAAGGCGGAGGAGATGAATATTCAGGCAACCGATGATGATGTCAAGGC
>CAIUXU010000546.1 GCA_903903205.1 uncultured Syntrophobacterales bacterium | reverse complement strand
ATCGCCAGCGCGGCCCCCACATCGTCCGCAAGCTCCTTTGCCGAAACCATCTCCCGAAGCTGCCTGGCCCCGTAAGGTGTCATGTCGAGCATGTTGCAGTGCGTCTGGGCAACCCCTTCATGGCAGGGGGTTGCCACGATTACGATCCCGCCAGCCTTGACCGCCAGGTCCGATGGATAGAGCGTCTTGTGGGCCTGCCAGAACTCGAGGTCGCAGGGATGGGAGCTCGACAGGACAATATCGGCCTCCTCAGGAATCGCGATTTCGTAAACTTCACGTGATTTTTCGACGCCGGCCCGAAACGCCTCCGCCACGTCACCGAAAAAAGCCTGAACAACCTGGCCGTGCCGGTTCAGAACCGTATTAAGGATCGTGTTCATCCCGACTTTCCGGGCTATGGCATCAAGCTCTTCGCGGACGGGGTTCTCCAGGATGCCCAGGTAGGATCGGGGCGCCCGCACCGAAAGCAGGTGGGTGTAAGCGGTGGTCTCCTCACCGGATACCCCCGGCTGGATAATCTTCGCGCCGCCCGCATACCCGGGAATGTGGTGGGGGACAATGCTGCCGATCCCCATCTTGAAATCGGCCTCGACGACCTCGCGGTTGATCAGAATCCGCCCCCCGTTTTTCGTCGTTCCCAAGTCGACATGGGCGGCCAGATCCTTGTAGGGATGGTTGCGGATCGCTACCCGGCGGACGGTTTCGGCGCCAAATTTGATCCGGATTTCGTCGTCCGTCATGAAGCGGTGGGTCCCAAGCGCGATGATCACGGTAACCGCCGAGTCGGGCACCCCGGCCGCGTTGCATTCATCCAGGAGAATGGGGATCAGAATATCCGTCGGCGTCAGCCGCGTGTTGTCGTCCGCGACCAGGACCACATTTTTGCGGCCCCGGAGCTGTTCCCTTAAGGGCAAGGCCCCGATGGGCGAGGCCAACGCCCGCCGGATTTCCACCTTGACGTCCGTTACCGGCACAGTGTCGCGCGGTGAATAGACGCCAATGAGATTGCCTTCCGGCACACGGACTTCGACGCTCTCCTGTCCATACGGCAATATTACTTTACGGATATGCATACCTCGTCAGACTCCCTTTCTTCGTGCGATTTACCGACCCTGCTTGCTGAGCGGCGTGGGCTGAACCCAGCAGTCCTTGTCCCCTTCGTAGAACCATTTGTCCGGGAAACCGCGGTGACGGATGAAGACGGGTTTCTCCGCCCAGCGGATCAGATCCTCGTAGGCCTGGTGAATTTTCCGGAACATGGATGCGTTGCCTCCGAGATCGGGGTGATGGATTTTGACCTGACACCGGTAGGCGTCGCGGATGATCTTCCGGAGTTCGGGGCTGTCGAGATTCGACTTTTCCAGGTTGAGATAGACCAGGGAGGCCGGTTTGACGTTCGGTGTGTGAATAATCGGCGGCTTGACGGCCTGCGGCGACACACGGTTCCGGACGGCCCGATCGAGGACGTGGAGCGTGGCAAAATACCGTTTCTTCGTCCGCTGCTGCTCCGCCCACCAGGTTTCACCCAGGATGTCCGCCATCCGGCTGAAATCTTCGCCCGGATTTCGGCCCGGCGTCCGGGGATAGAAGAAGCTGTGGATCTCCTTCTGGCCGCGGGGAAGAACGTCCATGACAACCAGCAGATCGGAAAAGTAGAAGGTGGCGTACCGCGTGTTCAAGGCCTGGAGGAGGCCGCAGCGCATATCAAGCCGCTGCCGCAGCTTCTGCCGGCAATCGATGGTGCAGTAGCGTCTCCGGCCGATATTCTCCGTTGTCCCGCAAGCGAGACACCGGTTCGGTTCTTTTGCGTCCTCAACAGGGACGGGCAATGCATTCATGGCTTCCTTTATTCTACCATCCGCCGGGGCAACCCTTGCCGCGTTCACCAGTTAAAAATTGCGGGGGCACCCTACCACAGGATACGGGAGAAAGGGAAGCATGATCGATTGAAAACCGATCGTATGGAAGTGGACCGGATCATATTGTGATTGACAACGCAGAGGCCCTGACTGTATCAGGAACAGATCGGCATATTGGGCATCATGAATGGATTTCAGGAGCGGAGGAGAGGCCATGATCACGGATGAGGAACGAAAACGGTATTCGCGCCAGATTTTGATGATTGGGGAAGAGGGACAGGAAAAACTCAAGGCGGCGAGCGTTCTTGTTGCCGGCGCCGGAGGGCTGGGAACGGTGATCTCCCTCTATCTGGCCGCCGCCGGCGTCGGCCATTTGCGGATCATCGATTGCGACGTCGTCGATACAAGCAACCTGAACCGTCAAATCCTCCACTGGAGCAAGGACGTCGGACGACCCAAAACCGCCTCCGTCGAAGAGAAGCTCACCGCCTTAAATCCGCTGATCCATATCGAGACCGACGCCGGCCGGATCACGGAGGAGACCGTGGGAGAGCTTGTGCGGGGTCACCGTTCGACGGGCTCACAGCCGCCATCCTCTCCCCAATTGATCATCGATGCGATGGACAATTTTCCGACACGCTACCTTCTGAACCGGGCGGCGATCGAGCGGGATATCCCCTTCATTCACGGCGCCGTCCGGGGATTTTTCGGCCAAATGACGACGGTGATCCCCGGGAAGGGCCCCTGTCTGCGCTGTCTCTTTCCTGCGAGTCCGCCGCGCGAACTGTTTCCGATTGTCGGTGCGACGTGCGGTGTCATCGGCTCCATCCAAGCGGCGGAGGCGATCAAGCTGATCACCGGGCAGGGGGAACCGCTGATGGGTCGGATTTTCATCTGGGATGGCCTTGCGGGCAGCGCCGATTCGATCACCGTCGAGCGGGATCCGGCCTGTCCAGATTGCGGGCATTTGAAGCTGTAGCCTTCGCTGTTTTCCGGCAGATCGTGCACAGCGCGGCTGCCGTGATCCTCTCCACGGGGCAACGCAAGAAAAGGATTTTATCTTTCTGCCGTTTTATGTTAGCAATGAACCAACCCGTGGCACATCGCAAAATGTCGAGGATATATCCCGACAAGATTCTATAAACCCCCATGCCCGGCGCGGGCACAACGAAGAATGAAAATTGCCACAACGTAAAGCATCGACATTGTTAGCTGAAATGACTATTTTCATATAAATACCAGACGACAGAAGTGGCTAGGTGGTGAGGACCCATGATAGAAAATTTTGTCGGCAGCCTGTCTGCCTACTTGCAGGATTCGGTTTTCCTCTCCTTTCTGGCCGTTTATCTGGGGGGGGTGTTGATCAGCTTTACCCCGTGCATCTACCCGGTTGTCCCGATCACCGTCGCCTTCATCGGCGCCCGTGGCGAATCGAAAGGCCGGTCGTTCTTTCTCTCGCTGATTTACGTGCTGGGCATGGCTTTCACCTACACGATTCTCGGCGCCGTCGCCGCGCTTTCCGGGCACCTGTTCGGCCAGATCCAGAGCAACCCCTGGACCAATTTCGTTATCGTAAATATATGCATTCTCATGGGGTTGACCATGTTTGACCTCTACACACTCTCCATCCGGACACCAGCCTCCATCACACGGGCAAGGTCGCGAAAAGGGAGGGAGGGGAGGGCCGGCGCTTTTGGGGTGGGGGCAGCCTCGGGTCTGGTCATGAGCCCCTGCACGGCGCCGGTCCTCGCCGTAATCCTCAGCTATGCGGCGACCCGGCAGAATGTGGCCTTTGCCGCCGGCCTGCTGTTTGTCTTCGCATGCGGAATGGGGACGCTGCTTCTCCTGGCCGGAACTTTTGCCGGTTTCCTGGCCGGTATCCCGAAGTCGGGTGTGTGGATGGTCCGGATCAGCCGGCTGTTCGGCTGGATACTGCTGGGAACGGGAGAATATTTTCTGATTAATGCAGGAATACTATGGGTTTAGAAGGAGATTTGATGGGTGATCCCAATGGCTGGAAAAAGGTTCTGATGGTTGCAGTTTTGGCGGTTGCATGCCATCTGTTTGTCCCGGCGGACGCCGGGTCCGCGCCGAAGCCGCGTGAAGACGCAAAAAAGGCTGTCGCGGAGAAGGCGCCGGATTTTGTCCTTAAGGACCTGAACGGCCGAAAATACCGTTTGAGCGATGTCAAGGGGAAACAGCCGGTCCTGATCATTTTCAGCACGACCTGGTGCCCCTCATGCAAGGAGGAGATCCCCCATTTCAAATCGCTCCATGCGACCTATGCGAAGCAGGGGCTGGAAATCATTAATATTGACTTACAGGAATCGCAGGAGAAGGTGGCCAAATTCGCTACCCGGAACGGGCTTCCCTACCGCGTACTGCTGGACGAAGACGGCGCCGTAGGCGGCATCTATGACATCCGGGGCGTCCCGTCCATGGTCCTCGTTGACCAAAACGGAAACATCATCTGTCGTCAATGCCAGAGAGTTGAGCCTCTTCTGGAGACGATCCTGAAAAAGAAGTGAGGTGGAAAAGAGTGCATGGCGGCGTCATCGGAGCAGAATGAACTCGGCCTGCAGGCGGAAAACCGGCATCTGAAGGAGATGGT
>CAIUXU010000545.1 GCA_903903205.1 uncultured Syntrophobacterales bacterium | reverse complement strand
CGATCTACCCCCGCGAAAGCGGGGGGCCAGAAATCCCTAAAAAGAGTGGATTCCCGCTTTCGCGGGAATGACAAGCTCGTAGTTTTGCAATTGGCTCATTATTATTTTTTCTAAAAATGTGATATGCGTAGCCGCAGTGTGTTAGGATTACAGCAGGCCCGGCAAGTCATTTGCAGCGCCAGGAAACGAAACTTGATGTCTTTAAGGTAATGTAATGACCATCTCTGTGGAGCCGACTGCCGGCACGAGCAGTTTCGTCCGTTTTTCAAGAGAAGACGTGGAGCAATCCGTCCCGGCGCTGTTCGAGAAGCAGGCGCGTTTCAATCCGGACAAGATCGCCGTCGTTGACGCGCAATCTACTGCAACCTATAGCGAACTGAACAGGCTTGCCAACCGTATTGCGCACGCCATCCTGGCCGTGCGCGAAACAGGACCGGAGCCGGTGGCGCTGCTGGTCGGAAATGGCGTCCCGGTTGTCGCGGCCATGCTGGGGGTGCTGAAGGCAGGAAAGTTCTACGTCGTCCTGGACGCTTCGCAGCCTGTGGCGAGGACGGCGGCGATTCTCGAAGAGTGTCGGCCGGCCCTGCTGATTGTGGACAGCGAGCGGATGGAGCAAGCCGAGGAGCTGAGCGATACACTGGATAGCGAAGACTTGCTCTTGCTAAACATGGACGACCTGGAGCCAGGCCTTTCCGAAGAAAATCCAGGTCTGGCACTCACCGCCGACGGCCTGGCGTATGTGCTCTACACCTCGGGCTCCACCGGAAAACCGAAGGGGGTGATGCAAGACCATCGCTATGTGCTGCATCTGACCATGGTTTACACCAACAGCGGACGGATATCGGCCACTGATCGTTTGGCGCTGCTTTACTCCCCGAGCTTCGCCGGTGCGGTACGGGACATCTATTGCGCCCTGCTCAATGGAGCGACAGTTATTTGCTTCGACATGAAGCGCGAAAGCCTCGCCGGCCTGGCCGACTGGCTGCGGCAAAAGCAGATCACGGTATTCTTCGCGGTGGCCACCATGTTCCGCCACTTCTGCCGCCTGCTCACCCCGGAGGACCGGTTCCCCTTGGTGCGTCTGGTGGAGTTGGGCAGCGAAACGGTCTATGCCGGTGATGTCTATCTCTACCAGCGCCACTTTTCCGGGGATTGCCGGATGATCGTGAACCTCGGCGGGTCGGAGCTCAGTCCCATCTGCCAGTTTCTGGTTTGCGGCGACACACGGATTGAGGGAAGCACCGTGCCAGCGGGATACCCCGCGGAAGATGTCGAGTTGCTGCTGTGGGATACCGAGGGGAAGCCGGTAACCAGGGGCGCTGTCGGCGAAATCGTAGTGCGGAGCCGCTATTTCTCCCGAGGCTATTGGGGCCATCCCGAGCTGACAAAGGCGGTCTTTGTGCCTGATCCGGAGGGCGGCGACCGGCGCCTGTTCCGCACCGGCGATCTGGGCCGATTGCTGCCCGATGGCTGTCTCCTGCACCTGGGGCGGAGCGATTTCCAGGTCAAGATCAGGGGGTACCGTGTGGAGACCGCCGAAGTGGAGACATTTTTCACCGCCACCGGATTGATCCGTGACGCGGCCGTAACCGCCTG
>CAIUXU010000544.1 GCA_903903205.1 uncultured Syntrophobacterales bacterium | reverse complement strand
GGAGGTCGGGCGGCGCGGCGACGCCACTACCGGAGGTGGATCGTATCTATTCCCGAGAACAACTCCCCGAATTGCTAGCAGAAAGCGACTTTGTCGTGCTTGCGCTTCCGCTCACAAAAGAGACGGGCGGGATGATCGGGGAGAAGGAATTGCGGGGGATGAAACCGACGGCCTGCTTGATCAACGTGGCGCGGGGCGCCATTGTGGATGAAGGAGCGCTGATTCGCGCGCTGGAAGAAAAGTGGATTGCCGGCGCCGGGCTCGATGTGTTTACCCGGGAACCCCTGCCCCCGGAAAGCCCGCTCTACGCATTGCCCAACGTGATCTTCAGCCCCCACATTTCCGGCGACATCCCGGATTACGAATCGCGCGCCACCGAGGTCTTTTGTGAAAACCTCCGAAGGTATCTTGCGGATGAACCGTTTCTGCACGAGGTGGATCGGGAAAAGGGGTATTGATTCCGTTGCTTTCCTTCAGATCACCTGGCTGATGTGCATGGCCTTGAATTTGCCACCGGAGGCCTTCGCCGCTTTCGCGAGCTGAATCAGGCAGCCGGGACAGTCGGTCACGACAACGGTCGCGCCTGTATTTTCGATGTTGCGGCGCTTTTTCTCCAGAATCTGTTCCGCCGCATCGGGGTAATCGATGTGGAAGGAGCCCGCACCGCCGCAGCAAACATCGGCATCCTTCATCTCGACGAAGCTGCCCGCCGCCTTCAGAAGTTCGCGCGGCGGCTGCGTGATCCCCTGCCCCCGCACGAGATGGCAGGGATCATGGTAGGTGAAGACGGCGCCTGTCTTCTGTCGCGGCAGGTAGCCGACCTTGGCCAAATATTCCGTCAAATCCATCACCTTTCCGCTGAAGGCCGCAGCCTGGTCCCGCCACGCCGGATCGTCCGCAAAAAACGAGGCCAGGTGCTTGAGCGTCGCGCCGCAGCTCGCGCAGTCGCTGACAACGACATCGGCCTCCTCGAAAAACCGGATGTTCTGCCGGGCCAAGGCGAGGAACTCGTCGCGCAGTCCGTGGGCGAGATGGGGCAGGCCGCAGCAGACGTTCTCCTTTGTCAGGAGGCGGGTGGTGGTTCGGAGGATGTCGCGGGTCTGGGCGGCGGCCTCCGGAAACATCATCTCCATCCCGCAGCCCCGAAAATAGGCGACCTTCGTCTGGTCCGTTACAGTGACCGCGGAGGGCGGCGCCTTTTGGCCGAGGGCGGCAGGCCCGGCAAACGCGGCAAGAAAATGGGAACGGGTGTACTCTTCCGGCGCCATGCCGTGCGGAAACAGGCTGTTGAGACCGGACCGGCGCAGGATCGACAGCGCGGCGGCGGCGGCCTTCACGACACCCGGCCGCTTCAGAACGCCGCCGACAAGCCGGTATTTCGCTTCCGCCCCGCCGGCAAGGTCCGTCAGGTGCTGGCGGACTTCGACCATCGCTTCGTCGGTCGGAATTTTCGCGGGACAGGTATCGACGCAGGCCCGGCACAACAGGCAGAAATTGACGACGTCGAGAACCTCTCGCGTCGGCTCGATGCCTCCCCCGGCCAGGGCGCGGGCACTCGCGTTCTGTCCCCTGGCGCTCGTCGCCTCGACGCCCTTCACCCCGAAGAGGGGGCAGACCGGCAGGCACGTGCCGCAGCGGTCGCAGCGGCCGACCATGTTTCCGGCCTCCCGGAGCAGGTCGTGATCCTTCCTTTTATCCATGCAATGCCTTCATTACCAAATTTTCCCCGGGTTGAGTATCCCCTTCGGGTCGAGGGCCGCCTTGATCGCCTTGAGGGTCCGGATGCCGACGTCGCCCAGGGCGCCTGCGATGTAGGGCCGCTTGGTGATGCCGATGCCATGCTCGCCGGAGAGGGTCCCGCCTACGCTTAGGGCCGCGGCG
>CAIUXU010000543.1 GCA_903903205.1 uncultured Syntrophobacterales bacterium | reverse complement strand
TATGGTTTTAAAACCTCGAAAACCAGATCCGACCCCGAAAACCAGATCCCCGATAAGGGAATTCGGGGATGACAAAGCGGGAACCTTGACGGGGGCATCAAAGCTAAAGGATGTGACACGTCTGCGCCCTTTGCCAGTCGGCCTTGATCACGTTCAGGAGTTCCTTTGCAAAATCGGATACCATGACGATTCCCTCGAAGTCGGGAGGGCAGAGAAGCTTCTGCATGAGGAGGCCGTCGTTGTCGAACCAGCGGGGCAGGGCGCCGCCAAAGAAGTAGCCTTTCTCTCTCAGGATCGCCACCGCCTCGCCGACCCAGGGCTGGGTGAGATCGAGAGAGACCTGGAAGACTACAGCTTTCCGGATTCCGGCCTCGCTTTCCAGATCACGGATACAATCCCGGAAATCCGTCCCGATGTCGTGAACGGCGATCCGGGCAACGCGGGCGAAATCGAACACATCCAACTCAGCATGGGAAGGCACGCCATCCGGTATCTGCGCCTCGGACGGAACGATATCGCGGGCGTCGTCGAGGCGCGCATAGATCCGTCGCAGTTCTTGTTCATATGGGGCGGGGAGGAAGATCCGGTGTGGTTTCGGTTTGTAGCAGCGGAAAGCATTCAGGGTCGCCACCCGACCCTCGGCGCTCTTCTCCTGGGTGTAGGCCTCGGCCGGCATCAGGGCCACCTCGATCGCCGTCTCTATGTAATGGAAGCGTGTGACGCTCTTCTGCATGTAGGGGTGGTTGCAGACCGCTTCGCCGAAAATCTCCTCGATTTGGGGATTCCGGGGGACGAATTCGCCGAAGAGAAAATCCATCAGCCGAATGGTGGCTCCGGAATTCCGGAACTCTTTCAGAACAAGGCCCAGGCCGGATTCGTAAAGGGATTGGCAGGGCGCTGAACGAAAGAGGTGGGTTACGCCAATGACCTTCCCGGCGTTTGTGCGGGCCACGATGGAGTAATAACGGCCTTCGCGGTTGGCCGCGGCAATCGCCTCCGGATCGTAAAACAGCCGGATCGGATAATTCTCGCCATAGACAGCACGGAAAAGCTCGACGATCCCCTTGGCGTCTTCAGGCCGAAAAGAGTCCACGGTAAACGGTTCATGCTCTTTGGGTGTTGTTTGCGTCGTTTGCGTTGTTTGCTCATTATTGTCTGTCATGGATCAACGTCTCCTTTTTTATGGTAAGCGCCAGAGAAAGCACAACAAAACCGGCGGCAATGTAAAACAGGGTGTCAAACCCCGCGCCGGGCGTGATGATGATTCCGCCCAGATCGGGCATGACGAAATAGGCCGCATCCATGGCAAACAGGGTCATGTTGGTGTTGAGGCCCCGCAGCGACGGCGGAGATGCGGAGAAGAGCAGGGCATTCAGCAGCGGCAGAATCACGCCCAGGCATAGCCCGTAAGCGGCGGCAAGCAGGTAGTAGGGCGCCGGGAAGGTTGCGTGGGGGAGCAGAATCAGGCACGGGATCAGCAGCGCCAGGGCTTTCTGCAGTGTGGATCGCTTGTTCATCCGGTCAAACAGCGCAGCGCCGAAAGCGCGGACCGCGATCATCGTTGCCATGGAAGTGGTGAAAAAAAGGCCCACATTGCCGGTACGAAGCTGCAGCGAGAGATCCTTCATGAAGTAAAAAAAGGTCGCATGGGCGAGGTAGATGAAGAAGATGGCCAAGAGCAGAAAAAAGACGGACCGTACCCGAAAATTTTCCCGGATCTCGGAAAGGGTCGGTCGACTCAACAGAACGTTGTCCATCCCGCGCAGGGCATCGTCGATACGCCTTCGCACTGTAATCAGCAGTAAAATCGCGGCTATGGAAAAGATCGAGACGGCTGCGTAAATATCGGCTTCACTTCGCACATAGGGGAGCAACGCCTCAAAGAGAAGCGGGATCAAGGCGTAGGGAATCATCGTCGCGATACTGATGGAGCTGAACCCCTGGCCGCTCTTCTCTGTGGGGATGAAACTCACGACGAGGGCGATGGCCGACGAGGTGAGAAGAACAAAGACCGCGCCGTGGACGATGCGCAACGCGACCATTGCCGGAATGGTCGTCACCCACAGGTAGGCGCAGGAGGTCGCAATCAGCAGGAGCAGCGAGAAGATCAGGACAGGCATGGCATTGCGGATGTGCAGCCAGGGAAGGATGAGCAGACGCAGCAAAAAGGCGGACATCGGTTCCAGGCCGACGAGAAAGCCACGCCACGCGAAAGGAATCCCGATATCGCCCAGGTAATGATAGAAACTGTAAAACACACTGACGTTGCTGAACGCCGTCATGATAATCAGGCAGAGGACAAGAAATTCAACGGTGAACAACCTCTGTGTTTTCAGTGTGGGGTTCATTGGAATCGCCTCACGTTGCCAGGGTTTTCTTCAGCGCCGCGACGAAGGCTTCCATCGCCTCCATTTTCGCCAGTGTGACCCGGATGTGATTCGGATAGCGAAAACCCGTCATGGGCCGGATCATGATCCCTTCGCGCATCATTTTCCGGTAGGCGAGGGTATCGCTCCCCGGCAGCTTCACAATCAGGTAATTCCCCTCGCCCGCGATGATCGGCAGCCTCAGCTTCGCCAATTCCTCGCGCAAAAACGCCCGGCTTTCGCGAACGAGTGTGCGCGTCTTTTGTATATGGCCCGTATCGTCCTGAAACGCCGCCAGAGCCGCTTCCTGTGCGAGGCGGTTGACGGAATAGACGACGCAGGTCCGGCGGATCATGTTGACAACGGCGAGATCGCCGATGAGGTAGCCGATGCGCAGCCCCGCTATCCCGTACATTTTGGAAAAGGTCCGAAAAACGACAAGGTTCGGATAATCGCCAAGCAGGGAGACGCCGTCCGGGTAGTCCTCCTGCTCCACAAACTCGCAATAGGCCTCATCGACGACAACGATGCGCTCACCCCCGACGGCGTCGAGGAATGCCTTCAACCGCTCCTTCGACCAGTAGCTCCCCGTGGGGTTGTTCGGATTGCAGATGAAGAGGATTTTCGTATTCGCATCGATGGCCCGGAGCATCCCGACATCGTCAAACCCCTCGTCCCTGAGTGGAATCACGCGCGCCTCGATTCCGGAAAAGACCGCCACCCACTCATAGACGGCGAAGGTCTTGTCCGCCGTGACGATGTTGTCCCCCTGCTCGCAGAAGGCCTTGATCACGAACGCGATGACCTCGTTGGCCCCGTTGCCCACAAGAACCTGATCGGGGTCGAG
>CAIUXU010000542.1 GCA_903903205.1 uncultured Syntrophobacterales bacterium | reverse complement strand
TCCGTGCGTCCCGGCGTGAAGGGGACGGTCACCGCGTGGCCGGCATTCTTCGCCGCCTGCTCGACACCGGCGCATCCCCCGAGCACGATCAGGTCGGCGAGGGAAACCCTTTTCCCGCCTGCCTGGGCGCTGTTGAACCCCTTTTGAATCCCTTCCAGGGTCTTGAGCACCTTCTCCATCTGGGCAGGCTGGTTGACCTCCCAATCCCTCTGCGGCGCCAGACGGATGCGAGCCCCGTTGGCACCGCCGCGCATGTCGGAACCGCGGAACGTAGACGCCGCCGCCCAGGCCGTCGAGACCAGCTCCGGCACAGAAAGGCCGGAGGCCAGGATCTTGGCCTTGAGGGAGGTGATGTCCTGGGCATCAATCAGAGGATGATCCACGGCAGGCACCGGGTCCTGCCAGATCAGTTCCTCTGCCGGGACCTCGGGGCCGAGGTAGCGTGAGCGGGGGCCCATGTCGCGGTGGGTCAGCTTGAACCATGCCCGGGCAAAGGCATCGGCAAATTCCTTGGGGTTTTGCTGGTAGCGGCGCGCGATCGGTTCGTAGATCGGGTCGAAGCGCAGGGAGAGGTCAGCCGTGGTCATCATCGGCCGGTTCTTCTTCGCCGGGTTGTGCGCGTCCACCACCATGTCCTCTTCGGCCACGTCCTTGGCCAGCCATTGATTCGCGCCGGCCGGGCTCTTGACCAGTTCCCACTCGTATTTGAACAGTACCTTCAGATAGCCCATGTCCCATTTCGTCGGGTTCGGCTTCCAGGCGCCCTCTGGGCCGCCGCCGATCGTATCGCCGCCCTTGCCGCTGCCGAAGCTGCTCTTCCAGCCGAGACCCTGCTGTTCGAGAGGGGCTGCTTCGGGTTCAGGTCCCACATGGGTCGCGGGACCGGCGCCATGGCATTTGCCGAAGGTGTGGCCGCCGGCGACAAGCGCGACGGTCTCTTCGTCGTTCATCGCCATGCGCGCGAAGGTCTCGCGGACGTCACGGCCGGAGGCCACCGGGTCCGGGTTGCCGTTGGGGCCCTCCGGGTTCACGTAGATCAGGCCCATCTGCACGGCGGCGAGCGGGTTCTCGAGATCCCGGTTGCCGGAGTAGCGCTTGTCGCCGAGCCAGGTGTCCTCGCTGCCCCAGTAGATGTCCTCTTCCGGCTCCCAGACGTCCACGCGCCCGCCGCCGAAGCCGAAGGTCTTCAGCCCCATCGACTCGATGGCGCAGTTGCCGGCGAGGATCATCAGGTCGGCCCAGGAGATGTTCCGGCCGTATTTCTGCTTGATCGGCCAGAGGAGGCGGCGCGCCTTGTCGAGGTTCACGTTGTCGGGCCAACTGTTGAGGGGCGCCAGGCGCTGGGAGCCGGAACCGGCGCCCCCGCGACCGTCGCCCATGCGGTAGGTGCCGGCGCTGTGCCAGGCCATCCGGATGAAGAGAGGCCCGTAGTGACCCCAGTCGGCCGGCCACCACTCCTGGGAGTCGGTCATGAGCGCAGTGAGATCCTTTTTCACGGCCGCCAGGTCGAGCTTCTTGAATTCCTCAGCGTAGTTGAACGCCTCGCCCAACGGATTGCTCTTGGCAGAGTGCTGATGAAGGATCCTGAGGTTCAACTGATTCGGCCACCAGTCCCGGTTCGAGGTGCCGCCGCCGGAAATGGCTTTGCTGGTCCTGCCCGTGACCGGGCACTTGCTGTCTTCACTCATAATGTTTCCTCCTTTCCTCATCTTAATCGTTTAACATCACTACATATTCATAGTTTCCAGAGGCCGTGGAGATTGCAATATTCTCGTGCGACAATATTCGCAGCCTCGACGGGGAAAATGGCCTCAGGCGCCTGACCTGGGGCAAGGTATTGTCGATAGGCTTTACCATCGGCAATAATTTCGATCCACTCGATGTAATGCTTCTCCTCCATGGGATGGGCGACGCTACCGACTTTCACCTTGATACCGCCGGCCACTTTTTCTACGACCGGGACATGCTTTTCGGTTGCCCCATCCGTCGTATTCTCCTTCATCAGCTTCATGGGTTGGCCGCAGCAAACCAGTGCACCCGCACCCGCATGCAGAACTTCCACGATGTTACCGCAAACCTCACATTTGTATACGTCTTGTCTCGTTGCCATGATAAGCTCCTTTCCTTGGAGTGTTCAGTCAAATGCCATATCGGTTTTCCAGACTTCCCAGACCTTGCCGACCAGATCCGGCCCCGGTTTTAGCGTCTGCTTCCCTGGTTTCCAACCCGAGGGTGTGGCCAACATGCCCCTGCTGTTGCGCCATACAACCTCATTTCTTCTCCCGTCGCAATCTTTCCTCCCCGATTCAGACCAGCCAAGGCAGCTGCGCCCCGTCGTTATGATAGGGGGCAGGTCTTGACCGTCCCATAAGGATCACTTCAG
>CAIUXU010000541.1 GCA_903903205.1 uncultured Syntrophobacterales bacterium | reverse complement strand
CGCTGCCATCCCACTTCTCATGGTGAGAACGCGCAATGGCCATCCCCATGTTGATAAAGACGTTCCGCGGATATCTGCTGCGGGCGGTTTGCAGGGTATTGGCCCCGATCACGGTGTGTGTTTTTACGATCTCAAATTCCTCCGGGGTGAGCTTCCCCGGTTTGAGAAGGATGTTGTCGGAGATGCCGACCTTGCCGATGTCGTGCAGGGAGGCCGCCTGGTAGATGTCCTCAACAAAGGCTGCGTCTATGCTGTCCGTATCGCGGGAATAGCCCCGCAGTTTTTCGGCCATGATCTTGCAGAAAATCCGCGTATGTTCGATGTGATGCCCCGTATCGTCGTCCCTCGATTCTGCCAGTTTTGCCAGTGCAATGATGGCCGCCAGTTGAGAGTCGGAGATCTCCCGGACCTTTTCTTTGACCAGATCTTCCAGATGCAGGTTGTGCTGCAAAAGTTCGATCTGCATCCGGCGCAGGCGCAAATGTGTCTCTACGCGGGCGTTGACCTCTTCGAACTGAAATGGCTTGCTCACATAATCCACGCCACCCACGGCAAAGGCCTTGACCTTGTCTGCCGTTTCGGTCAGGGCGCTGATGAAGATCACTGGGATCTCCGCGAACGCTGCATCGGCCTTCAACCGCTTGCATACCTCGAAACCGTCCATCTCCGGCATTTGAATGTCCAACAGAATCAGATCGGGCGGATTTTTGGCAGCAGCGGCCAAAGCCATCGCGCCACGAGGAAATGTCAGCACCAGGTAGCCTTTGGATTGCAGCATCTGCTGCAAAAGCTTCAAATTGGCGGGGGTGTCGTCAACCACCATGATGGTTGTGCGTGACGGCGCCTCAATCATTGTTCATCCCTCCTTTTTCCAGCCAGTAATTGAGTTTTTCGTAATCGTACTGATCGGCCAGCGCTTGCAGACCCTGGGCCGTAGCGCTATCAAGCTTTTCCACTGAAATGATCAGCTCCGTCAGACGGGCCATGTTGCCTTCGGCTACGGCCTGCTGCATGCCGACGATCATATCTTTCGGCAGCGCCGCCAGGGATTCCCCCGTCAGGGGTTTGGCTTCTAAATGGTCCGGGGCAGGGGCTGTTTCACCGGCAAAGACATAGCGCAGGCCCAAGTATTTCCCCAGCACCTCGCAGATTTCTTCCATCCGGAAGGGTTTTCTGACATAGGCATCCACCCCGGTCGCCATGACCCGCTCTTTGGTATCTTCAAAGGCGCTGGCCGTAATGGCGATGACCGGTGTTTTGCTGCCCGCCTCCGCAGCCTTGAGCCGCCGGGTGGCCTCGTAGCCGTCCATGACGGGCATGCGCATATCCATGAGCACCGCATGGGGCGACCATTTCGCAAAGACCTCCAGGGCTTCAACGCCGTTGCCTGCCTCGGCAACCTCGAAGCCCACGGGCCGGAGCAGGGCGCACAGCAGGACGCGGTTGGTCAGCGCGTCGTCCACCGCCAGGATGCGCACCGGTCCCGTACCCGGTTCCAGGCCGATAATACGCCGGGATGCCCGTTTATCGCGCCGGGCAACCTCGGCGGCCGGCTTCAGCAACAGATCAAATCGGAAACAACTGCCTGTGCCCACCTGGCTTGTTACTGTCAGCCCTCCACCCATCATTTCCACAAACCTGCGGCTGATGGCCAATCCCAGCCCGGTGCCGCCTGATTTTACACCGGCCCCCGCCTGCTGAAACATGTCGAAGATCCGCTCTCTGTCCTCATCTGGGATTCCCGGACCGCTGTCTTCCACCTCGACCATTAGACGCAGGGATTCCTTCTCCTCCTCGGGTTTTCCCTCCATCGCCTCTACGCGAACCCGCACCGCAACCCCGCCCGCTGCCGTAAACTTGACCGCGTTCCCCAGCAGGTTGACCAATACCTGCCTCAGTTTTCCCTCGTCGGCGGTCACGTAACGAGGGACGTTTTCGTCGCGTTCCATGAGCAGTTGCAAACCCTGGCTGTCGGCGCGGGCGCGGAACATCAGCAAAAGGTCGTCCAAAAGGTCGTGCAGGCAGAAAACCGCCTCGTTGAGGGTGGTCCTGCCTGCCTCGATTTTGGACATGTCGAGAATGTCGTTGAT
>CAIUXU010000540.1 GCA_903903205.1 uncultured Syntrophobacterales bacterium | reverse complement strand
TTGACGGTTTCCAGGTCGGTTGAGAGGGCCATGCTGGCCAGCCTGTTGAAGACAAGGCGATTCCCCGTGTTCCGCCCCAAATGCGTTTCGATCAGCAGAATCGAAACGACGATCTCTTGGGGGATACTGTAGAGGGTTTGGATTTCTTCCAGGACAACCCTGTTTTCAAGCATATAGGAGTGAGCGCGGGCGATGACCCGCTTTCTCAGGTAACTCTGGCGGACGGTGGTTTTCAGCCGGGCAATGTCGTCCGGGCTATCGGTACGGGAGCGGAGGAGGGCCTGGATCTTGTCGGCCATGGCGTCCGGCTCGAAACGAACCTCCGGGCGATTGAAGAGTGTCTCCAGGGTCTGCCGGTTGAAACCGTCGGCAGTCAGGCGCTCGACAAGCGGCTTCCAGTCGGCGGCCGTCGGCCGGACCGATCCGAACAGAAACAACAGAAAAGTGATAGCAACAATGAACGGGAAAACGATCCGGGCGGGATCTTTTCGGACACCCTGCGGCACGATGCCTGTTCCGGACTTCGATCCGGGAACGGTGATGGCGGCGCTCAACGGTGGGAGCATGGCATCTTTCATTCTCATTTTTATCCGGTGCGGCCGCGCGGTTCACCGCGGTGCTTGCGGCAGTCTCGTCGGAAGTTTACCGATGATCTCGACGGGTGGGCCGGCCGGGAGGGGCTTTTGGGTCCCGTCATCTTCGGCATACAAGAGGTCGCCGATCACCCAGGCGTAGAGCTTCTTCGCGTCTTCGAGGACCGGCTTGTCAGGGACGCCGTAAACCCGGTGCTGCATCGCTTCGTCGAAAACGCCGACGCATCCGTGGGAGGCGGGTCGCCCGGGCAGATCGCGTGCATGGATCCAGTAAGAGACTTTTTCCTTGTCGACATGAAAGAGGATGGCGTAATCCATCGGGTACTGGGCGTCCCCTTTGTATGTCTTGTAGAGAGAAGAGGTGTGCCGGCGGTGGTACGCACCCACCCGGAATAGCCCGGTCGGGGTGAGATGCCCTTCGATCCCGGTCGCCGCCGGCATCGAAAAGGCCAGGCTGCCGTATTCATAAGCCCCGATCCACTGCTCCGTGATGTTCAGAAGAAGATAGCGGGAATGCTCCCGTGCCTTTTCATAGGTCGCTGGCAGCGGTGTGTAATCCCTGATATCTTCCATGTTTTCCGGGATCTTGATTGTCATGCCGGGATAGACGTGGCGGCGGTCGATCCGGTTGAAGCGGGCGACGGCGATCCAGTCCTCGCCGAACATCCGTTCCAGGTTATCTTGGGGTCTCACGAAGTGCGCCTTCCAGCGGATCTTCCCCATGCTGGCGTATTCGTACCGGCTCAGATCCTCCTTCGCTCGATCCTCTTTGGATGCGGCCGGATCGGCAGTCGTTTTCGGGTCGAAGACCGCGGCGGCGATAATGATGGCCATACCCAGGATCACACAAATGATCCGGTGGAACCAAATCACCATCGACCCATGGCCCCAGAATGTCGTTAAGTCCCATTTCATGGCGATTTCACTAGCATGGTCGGAGAAATGGTTCAAGCGGAATCCGCTTTCATCCGGGATCAAATATTTTTCACGAGAATGTTGTTTCTGAAGCCAGGCAGCAAAGGTTTTTCTTGACAAGGAATTCGGGGAAAGTTTAACTAAGGCCACAACACGGCCCCCATAACTAAAAGCAAAGGAGAAAATACTTATGACAGAGTACGACTACTGGAAGATTTTTCCCCGCATGCCAAAGAAGGTGACCATTGGCGACATTACCATCCGCGATGGGTTTCAGCACGAAGAGAAGACCATCTCCACAGCCGCCAAGATCTTTTACGGCGAAGAGATGATCCTCGCGGGATGTCGGGAGATCGAGGTGACAAATCTCGGCAATCCCGAAGGAATTCCCCAGTTCCGTGACGCCGAGAAGGTGTTGACCTACTTTCGTGGGGATCGGTTCAAAAAGAACTGCGAACGCCGGGGGATCAACCCGGCGGATATCACGTTTACCGCGGTTACCATCCGGGAAAAGGCGGTGGACACGGCGATCGAACTCCGCAAGCGGGGCATTGGCCCGGACCGGATCCTGATGATGGTTTCCACCGACCCGGAACATCATTATGCCAACTCCGGCACCACCCTCTCGCAGTACTGGAAAGAGGTGGAGCGGTGCATAAAAAAGGCCGCCGACGTCGGGATCAAAATGAACGGCACGGTGAGCACGATCTGGGGGAGCCCGATCACCGGGGCGACCCGGATGGAGGACGCGGTGGAGTTCACCAAGCGCTTCCTGGAACTCGGCGCCTTCGACATCGAACACGCGGACCACGACGGCTCCGCCTCACCGGCCCAGGTTTACCGATACTACTCCATGATCCTGGATGCCATCCCTTACCCGGAGGTGCATCTGGCCCATTTCCACGAGACGAAACGGATCGCCCCCGCCTCCGTTCTGGCCGCGCTTCAGGCGGGTATTTGCCGCTTCGAGGCGACGCTCGGCGGTCTGGGCGGACAGCCGGCCAACTTCCTCGACGACAGCCCCGTGCGGGGAACGGGGGAGTACTACTACAGGGATCCGCGCTATGTTGGCCTCGTCACGATGGAGGATCTGGTTGTGATGATCGACGAAATGGGCATCGAACACGGGTACAATGTGGAGCGGGTGCTCTGGCTGGGACGCCAGATGGAGAAGACGATCGGGCGCCGCCTCCGTTCCGAGGCCATCTGCAACGGGCGCACGGTCCGCGAAGGTCACCCGGAATATGCCCGCCCGGGCCTGAAGAAGCTGATCGAGAAGGTCGGAGAGAAGCCGGGGCAACTGATGCCCGCGGATTGGGCGCCTGAGGCCGTGCTGCCCGAGCGGCTCCGTCCGAAGGCATGATGCCATGATTACCACCGTGATTACCCGAGGCGCCAGCCTCCTGGCCGAAGGGCGCTTGGACGAGCTTCTTCGGGATCCACTGATCCAGAAGGTCATTGTGCTCGAGACCGGGGGCCGAAGCGGATCTCCGCTTCCGCCGCGCTGCGAGGCGCTTGCGGTTTCCGATCCCGGTTCCGGTTCGGCCTGGAACGCCCTTCTCACCAGGGTTTCCACACAATATCTGTTCTATGTTTCTCCGGGAGATGTCCGCCCCGATCCCCACGCCCCGGGGCGGCTGTACGATGCGGCGGTGGCGACCGGGGCGGGGATGGTCTATGCGGATTACACCGAACTTCGCGGGGGCAACATCGTTGAACACCCGGTGAATGACTACCAGATGGGAAGCATTCGCGACGGTTTCGATTTCGGTCCCATCATGTTGATTTCAACATCCGCCGCGCGCCGGGCGCTCCGAAAGTATGGGGCGATCCCGCCCTGCCCGTGGGCCGGCTGGTATGACCTCCGCTTGAAACTCTCGACCGATCGGAAGCTCTTCCATCTCCCGGAGCCTCTCTCCGTGGTTGCGGAGACGGGGGCAGGGGCGGATGGGACCGGAGATGGAGACAAGGCAGCCGGGGGCCAGTTCACTTATGTCGATCCGAAAAACCGGGTGTTTCAGGAGGAGATGGAGACGGTCGCGACCGCGCATCTTCACCGGATCGGCGCCTGGCTTTCTCCGTCGTTTCGGGATGTTCCACCATTGTCCGATCCTTTTCCCGTCGAGGCGAGCGTCGTCATTCCTGTCCGGAACCGGGCCCGGACCGTGGCCGACGCCGTAAAGAGCGCCCTGGCGCAGCGGACCGATTTTCCGTTCAACGTGATCGTCGTGGATAACCATTCCACGGACGGCACAACGGCAATCCTCGCAGACCTCGCCGGCCACAATCCCGCGCTGAAACACATCGTTCCGGAGCGGCTGGACCTCTCCATCGGCGGCTGCTGGAACGAGGCGATCTTTTCCAAAACCTGCGGACGCTACGCGGTCCAGTTGGATTCGGACGATCTCTATCAGGGAGACAATGTCCTCCAGCGGCTTGTCGATCTGCTGCGGCGGGGGAATTGCGCGCTGGTCGTCGGCGCATACACCATTGTGGACGGCAACCTGCGGGAGATTCCGCCCGGGCTGATCGACCACCGGGAGTGGACCGACTCAAACGGGCGAAACAACGCACTGCGCATCAACGGTCTGGGGGCGCCCCGAGCCTTCAACACAATGATCCTCCGCCGGACCGGATTTCCGAACGTTGGCTATGGCGAGGATTACGCGGTGGCGCTCCGCCTGTCGCGGGAATACCGGATCGGCCGGATTTATGACAGCCTCTACCTCTGCCGCCGCTGGGAGGGGAACACGGATGCCGCCCTTTCCATCGTGCAGGCGAATCGCCACGACGCCTACAAGGACCAGCTCCGGACGATCGAGATTCGTGCGCGGCGAAAGCTGAATGGGGTGAAGGGATGGAGATCCTGATTTGCTTCTGCCTTGTCTCGCTTTATATGCTACCGGACTTTCAACATTAAGCGGAGAGTGAAACAGTCCATGAAAGAAAATGGACGTATCTACGCATTGTGCCTGGGGTTGGTCGTTCTGGCGATTGTCGCCGTGTCGTACCTGGTGATCAGGCAACCTGCCGATAAGCCGACGACACCGGCGGACAAGACGGTGGTGACGGCTGAAGATGGCCGGAAGCAACTGCGCGCCCTGGCCCTCATGAGCAAAGAGTGGACAGGGGACTTTGACAAAATGCTGGAGTTCCGGAGGATACGGGTACTCGTGCCGCCCAGCCGCACACTTTACTTTAACGACAAGGGCAGGGAGCGAGGACTGATGGGGGATACCGTGCGGGATTTTGAGCGCTACCTCAACAAAAAATACGCCGGTAAGCTCGGAAAGCGTCCGTTGACGGTGTTTATCGTTCCATGCACGCGCGATGTGTTGTTTACAGGCGTGGACAAGGGCCTTGGCGACATCGCCGCCGGCGACATCACGGTGACCGAGGAGCGTCTGAAGAGAGTGGACTTCGTCGCATCTGAGGAAGCGCCGCCTGTGTCCGAGGTCCTGGTGACGGGACCGAATTCGCCCACGGTCGATGTAATCGACGATCTTTCCGGCAAGACCATACACGTGCGCAAGTCATCAAGCTATTACGAGAGCCTGTTGTCTCTGAACGAGCGATTTAAAAAGGAAGATGGAGGATTCTGGTCGAAGAAGAGGAAGCCGCCGGTCAAAATTATCCCCGTCCCCGACGCCCTTGAAGATGAAGATCTGATGGAGATGCTTAACGCAGGACTCTTTGAATTCCTTGTTATCGACGACTGGATGGCAAAAATATGGGCGCAAGTTCTGCCCAAAATCAAGGTCCGGGAGGAGATCGCGCTTCGAGCCGGCGGCAGAATAGGTTGGGCAATCCGGAAGGGCAGCCCGAAGCTTGAAGTTGAAATACGGGACTTCTCCAGGAACTATCTTAAGAAGCAGGGCATCATGGCGGGCCGACTGGCCCAATACCATAAGAGCATCAAACAGATAAAGAATCCGACGGGCGCTACCGAGTGGAAGCGGTTCGAGCAGACGCTTGCCCTGTTCGAGAAGTATGGCCAGAAGTATCAGTTTGACCCGCTGATGCTCGCGGCGCAGGGCTACCAGGAATCCACCCTGGATCAGAACAAACGCAGCCCCGTCGGCGCCATAGGCATCATGCAGATCATGCCGGCTACCGCGCATTCTCTGAAGGTGGGCAATATCAGCGAGACGGAACCCAACATCCACGGGGGCGCAAAGTACATGGACTTGCTCATCGCGCGCTACTTCCCTGGCCGAAGCTTCAATGAGCAAAACCGCACGCTCTTTGCCTTTGCGAGCTACAATGCTGGACCGGGGAAGATCTCGCAGATGCGCAAGCTGGCGGAGAGTCGCGGACTCGATCCGAACCAGTGGTTCAACAACGTCGAGATCGTCACCGCCGAGAAGATGGGAGTCCAAACTACAACCTATGTTCGCAACATCTATAAGTATTATATCGCCTACAACCTGACGCTTAAACACACTGAGGAAAAGCGCAATGCGAAAGAGCAGATGTTGCTGGACAAGAGCCGGCAGGGTAAATAGCGAGGGTGTGGTTGTGAGGCAGTCCTATTGCCTGTTGATCTCGCTGGTTGTCCTGTTTGCCTGCGGCTGCGCCGGTATAAACCCTGGCCCGGGCGACAGGAAAGCGGATGCGGCAGAGGAAAGGATTCACAGCATGAGCAGGGAAGTTATACCCAAACTGGTTGGTTCCTGGAAGCTCATATCCTTCCACAGCCATGATCCGAGCGGACAGATTGCCTACCCCTTCGGCAAGGATGCCCAGGGAAGGCTCATTTATGAGCCGAACGGGCGTATGGCGGTACAACTTATGAATCCCAACCGCCCCGCATTTGCGTCGGACGACCCTCTCGTCACATCCGAGGCCGAAGTCCGGGCGGCGTTTGGCGGATATACCGCCTACTACGGGACCTATTCCGTCAATCCCGATGATCATACCATCGTGCACCACATCGAAGCCGCGCTCCTCCCCAACTGGGTTGGGGCGCATCAGCAGCGCCTCTTTGAATTCGACGGGAAGTATCTAACTTTGAAAGGTCCCCTGCTCCTCGGCGGCGTCCAGTGGGTTGTCAGCCTGGTCTGGGAGCACTTGCCCTAAAGGAAAAAAATGAGGGAGGATGATGATGCAAAGAGTTGATTCTGTTGATGTCTTGAGAGCGCTAGCGCTTATCGGAATGGTAATATGCCACTATCCGATATTCCTTTCGAGCGGAGAAGGAAGAGACGCGATGCTCTATTTCTTTTCAAATCACTTCCTGGGTGGGGATTGTGCGGCTTCATGGTTTGTATTTTTGGTCGGGCTAAGCCAGGTTTTATCCGCCAAGAAAGGGGACGCCGCCCAGGTTCAGAATGAAAGCAGGGTCATTATCCGCGGCATGGCAATTTTTGTTATTGGGTTGTTGTTTTTGCTCATTGTTCAGGGTTATGAAGAGCTCTGGGTCTGGGATATTCTAACTTTCATCGGCGCAACGACCATCATTTTGCTTCTTTGTCGTAAAGCCCCATCCTGGGGACTGCTTCTGGTTTGTTGTGTGGTTTTTTTGATTACCCCCTGGCTTAGATCATTTATTGACATCGCCCCTTTTTATGGAGGAAAATTTGAAAACGTACAATGGATATCGGATTTTGTTCCCAATTTTCTTTTTGATCCGGCAAAGGATTACGAGGGAGGAAAGAACGTCCTTGACAATGCCACCGGCTTTTTTCTTATCGGACAATTTCCTCTTTTGCCCTGGATTATTTTTCCGCTGATCGGATTCATTGTCGGAAGAAGAATGACCCAGAACCTATTGGCCGCCGATTTTCCGTTTATTCTTATCATCGGAATGATGTTCACCTCCATGGGACTTTTTACTGCCTATGCAGGTTCAATAAAACCGGGGTTCTCTGTGGCGAACGACTATATAACGCCTCTGTCGTTTTATCCCGTCTCTTTCAGTATGATCATGCTACTGATTGGGGTTGTCCTGATACTGTTTATCTTATTATGGCGCATTTACGACGCAAACCCGGATAGCGCAAAAAAACCGGGAATGTTCCTGGTCTACTGCCGGCAGATCAGCAAATATTCGCTTACGATCTATATCACTCATTTTGCCCTGTTTTTTATCCCTCTGCGGATCATCAAGGCGGCAACAGGAACATATTATCTAAAAGATTTGGTGAGTACCCCGGTTGCGTTTGCGCTCGCGGTGCTTCT